>NZ_JAPSHI010000013.1:0-115757 GCF_031180005.1 Paenarthrobacter sp.
TCGCCAAGTCATAAACCGCAGGCATGAGCTTCTTACGGGCAAGATCACCAGTGACTCCGAAGAACACCAACGACGACGGCCCGGCAATACGATTCAAGCGCCGATCCCGCGGATCCCGCAAAGGATTCCGGAGGCCGGCGTTCTTCCTGCCGTTTTCAGTTTCTGGCATGTTTGGTTCTGTGCCTTAGCTTTCGAGTGCGCTGGCTTGGTTGGCCAATGCAGCGACGACTTCCTGGAGTTGGGCTACACCCGCAGCGCGCTCAGTGAGGTGCAGGCGCAATACGGGGCGGCCATGGCCTTCGAGGACCTGGGCGTCGCCCGAGGCCTGGGCAGCAATGAGCTGACCGAAGGTGAAAGGCCGCTCCGGGATCTCAAGATCAGTGGAGGATGCTGCAGTTACCTGCAGGAACACACCGATGGCCGGTCCGCCCTTGTGGAACTGGCCGGTGGAGTGAAGGAACCGAGGACCCCAGCCGAACGTCACCGGACGCCCGGATACGGCTGCGAGTTCATCGCGGATGCCTTCAAGCGGCGCGTGGGAAATGCGGTCAAGGTAAGCCTGAACGCTGAGGTAACCGTCCGCGCCGAGCTGGCCAAGGAGCGCCTGCACGGCATCGGAAACAGTGGAGGCAGAGCCGAGCCAGTCGGCGCCGCGAACTTCCACAGCGCCATCAGTGAAGGCTGCGGGTGTGGGTTCTGGGCGGGCGTCCAGCAAGCCACGCGCAGCCACCTTGGCGGCCTCGACGTCGGGCTGGTCAAACGGGTTGATGCCCAGCAGTCGACCCGCCACGACAGTGGCAAACTCCCACACAAACATCTGCGAAGCCAAGCCACCGGCAATGGCAACCTCGTTGTCACGCAGTTCTACATCCGCATCGGCGTCCACCAGCCGGACCACCAGGATGTCCTCGGCACCGTTCAGGGCTTCCGGGGATTCCGGGCCTGCTACGACCGGCAGGACGCCGGTGCCCAGCTTGCCTGTGGACTCCGCGATGAGCTGTTCGGCCCAATCGGCGAAACCTGCTATGCCTGAACCGTCCTCGGCGATGACGATCTTGTTACGCAGCGGGCTGGTACCACCAAGGGCAATGCCCAGAGCCAGTCCGATGTTGTCAGCAGAGTCCTCGTTGAGGATCTCAGCAGCCTCTTCTGCCTCGTCCAGGAACGCCTGGATATCCACGCCGGCCAGCCCGCATGGCACCAAGCCAAATGCGGTTAGCGCCGAGAAACGGCCGCCGACGTTGGGGTCAGCGTTGAACACTGCACGGTAACCGGCCTCGCGGGAAACCTTATCCAGCGGAGAACCCGGGTCAGTAACAATGATGATCCTGCTCTTGGCGTCGATACCGGCATCGTTGAACGCCTTTTCGAACACGCGGCGCTGGGAGTCAGTTTCAACGGTGGAGCCGGACTTGGAGGAAACAACGATGGCAGTTTCCGCCAGCCGGTCCGCCAAGGCAGCACTGACCTGTTCAGGATCAGTGCTGTCCAAAACAGTCAGCTCGACGCCGGCAGTGCCGGCGATGACCTCGGGAGCCAACGACGACCCACCCATGCCACACAGGACAATGCGTGAGACGCCGTCGGCGCGGAGGGCATCGCGAAGTTCCAGAATGCCTTCGACCAAAGGTTGGGACACGGTGGCAGCCTCTACCCAGCCGAGACGAATCGCCGACTCAGACTCCGCTTCAGGACCCCATAGAGTGTGGTCTTTCGCGAAAATCCGGGTTGCGATCTTTTCCTCGACCAGGCTGTCAATGTGCTGGGCGATGGCCTCTTGGGCAGCACCGCTGGCGTCGTAGCTGATTGTGCTCATGATGGGTTAGGAAGCCTTCCGTGCGGTGGCGAGTGCGCCTTCGACGTCGGCGAGGAGTTCCTTCCAGGAGCCTACGAACTTCTCGAGGCCTTCGGTCTCGAGGAGGGTGACGACGTCGTTGTAGGAGACGCCGAGGGCTTCGAGGGCGTTGAGGGTCTCGTTCGCTTCGTCGTAAGTGCCGCTGATGGTGTCACCTGTAACGACGCCGTGATCGAACGTGGCGTCGAGGGTCTTTTCCGGCATGGTGTTGACGACGCCGGCTGCGACGAGTTCGGTCACGTAGAGGGTGTCCGGGTAGGCCGGGTCCTTCACGCCAGTGGAGGCCCACAGAGGACGCTGGGGGAGCGCGCCGGCCTCGGCCAGCACTGCCCAGCGCTCGGTGGAGAAGAGCTCTTCGTAGACCTGGTAGGCCAGGCGTGCATTCGCGACGCCGGCTTTGCCCTTGAGTGCCTTGGCTTCATCGGTGCCGATGGCGTCAAGGCGCTTGTCGATCTCGGAGTCAACGCGGGAGACGAAGAACGATGCCACGGAGTGGATCTTGGAGAGGTCGTGGCCGTTCTCCTTGGCCTGCTCAAGGCCGGACTGGAAAGCGTTGATGACCGCGCGGTAGCGCTCCAGGGAGAAGATCAGGGTCACGTTGACGCTGATGCCCTCGGCCAGCGTAGCCGTGATGGCTTCGAGGCCTTCAAGCGTTGCCGGGATCTTGATGTGGACGTTGTCCTTGTTGACCTTGGCGTAGAGGTGCTTGGCCTCGGCGATGGTTCCGGCGGTATCCCATGCAAGGCGGGGGTCGACCTCGATGGAAACGCGGCCATCCACACCCTTGGTGGCGGCGGCGACGGGCGCGAAGAGATCGCAGGCGTCAGCGACGTCCGTGGTGGTGATTTCGAAGATCGTTTCTTCGACGCTGGCACCGGCCGCGGCCTGCGCTGCGATGGTGGCGTCGTAATCCGTGCCGGCAGTGATGGCGGCGTGGAAGATGGACGGGTTGGTGGTCACACCAACGACGTTCTTTTCGTCGATGAGCTTCTGCAGAGTGCCCGTCTCCAAGCGGTTGCGCGAAAGGTCATCAAGCCAGATGGAGACACCGGCGTCGGAGAGCTGCTGTGTGGGAGTTGTAGACATGTGTTTTTCTCCTTGTGAGAGGGAAGCAGACTGTTATGCGTTGGAGTCTGCGAGGGAGTCTTTTGCTGCGGCGGCGACGGCTTCGGCGGTGATGCCGAATTCGTTGAAGAGCCGCTTGTAGTCAGCCGAGGCGCCGAAGTGTTCCAGCGAGATGGAGCGGCCGGCGTCGCCGACGAATTCGCGCCAGCCCAGAGCCAGGCCTGCTTCAACCGAGACACGGGCCTTCACGGATGCCGGGAGGACCGACTCGCGGTAGGCCTCGTCCTGCTTGTTGAACCACTCAACACACGGCATGGACACAACGCGTGCTGCGATGCCTTCGGCCTGCAATGCTTCGCGGGCCTGCACGGCGAGCTGGACTTCGGAGCCCGTGCCGATCAGGATGACCTGCGCGTCAACGGTTTCGCCGTCCTTGGAGGCTTCGGCCAGGACGTAACCGCCCTTGGCCACACCTGCGGTGGAACCGAACGTGTCACCGTTTGCTTCACCTTCGCCGCGGGCATAGGTGGGGATGTTCTGACGTGTCAGGACAATGCCCGCCGGGTTCTCGTGGTTCTCCAGCATGGCCTTCCAGGCAGCGGAGACCTCGTTCGCGTCGCCGGGACGGACAACGTCCAGGCCCGGGATGGCGCGCAGCGAGGCGAGCTGTTCCACCGGCTGGTGGGTGGGGCCGTCTTCGCCCAGACCGATGGAGTCGTGCGTCCATACGTACAGGGACGGAACACCCATCAGCGCGCCGAGGCGGATGGCCGGGCGCTGGTAGTCGCTGAAGATCAGGAACGTGCCGGAGAATGCGCGAGTGCGGCCGTGCAGCGAGATACCGTTCACGATCGACGCGGCAGCGTGCTCACGAATACCGAAGTGCAGCACACGTCCGTACGGGTTGCCCTTCCAGGCGTCCGTGGAACGGGACGTCGGGATGAACGACGGCGAGCCTTCAATGGTGGTGTTGTTGGACTCAGCGAGGTCGGCCGAGCCGCCCCACAGCTCCGGAAGTACCGGTCCGATGGCGTTCAGGACCTTGCCCGAGGCTGCACGGGTGGAAACATCCTTGCCTGCTTCGAACACGGGGAGGGCAGAGTCGATGCCAACGGGGAGCTTCTTGGCTTCAACGCGTTCCAGCAGCGCAGCAGCGTCCGGGTTGGAAGACTGCCATGCCTCAAACGAGGACTGCCAGGCCGCACGCGACTCGGCACCGCGGTCAAGGACCTTGCGGGCGTGCGCAAGGACTTCTTCGTCGACGTCGAAGGACTTTGCCGGATCAAAGCCAAGCACGGTCTTCAATGCTGCGACTTCCTCGGCGCCCAGGGCGGAGCCGTGGATCTTGCCGGTGTTCTGCTTCTTCGGTGCCGGGTAACCGATGATGGTGCGCAGCGAGATGATGGACGGCTTGTTCGTCTCTGCCTTCGCAGCGAGCAGTGCCGCGTAGAGTTCCTGGACATCTTCGACGTAGTCGCCGGTCTTGGTCCAGTCCACGCGCTGGGTGTGCCAGCCGTAGGCCTCGTAACGCTTCAGGACATCTTCGGTGAACGCGATGTCCGTGTCGTCTTCGATGGAGATGTGGTTCTCGTCGTAGATCACTACGAGGTTGCCCAGTTCCTGGTGGCCGGCGAGCGAGGAAGCCTCGGACGTTACGCCTTCCTGGAGGTCACCGTCGGAAGCGATAACCCAGATGGTGTGGTCGAACGGCGATTCGCCGGCGGGAGCATCGGCGTCGAACAATCCGCGCTGGCGACGCTGGGAGTAAGCGAAACCAACAGCCGAGGCAAGGCCTTGGCCCAGCGGACCGGTGGTGATTTCCACACCGGCGGTGTGCTTGTACTCAGGGTGCCCCGGGGTCAGTGAACCCCAGGTACGCAGAGCCTCAAGGTCCTTCAGTTCCAAGCCATAACCGGACAGGAACAACTGGATGTAAAGAGTCAACGACGTGTGGCCCGGCGACAGGACAAAACGGTCACGGCCGAGCCAATCCGGGTTCTTCGGGTCATGACGCATCAGCTTCTGGAACAGCAGGTACGCTGCCGGAGCCAAGCTCATCGCCGTACCAGGGTGGCCATTGCCGACCTTCTCCACGGCGTCAGCGGCCAACACGCGAACGGTGTCAACAGCCTTCTTGTCCAGATCGGTCCATGACAGTTCTTGCTCTTCCAAATGTGGCACGAAAACCGAGCCCCTCTCTGTGCTGACGGCAGGTGTATGGACACGGCACGCAGGAAGCACAGGATGGCGCCCGCTGCAATGTGTCTACCAGCCGTTCACCATTGAAACGTTGATCTCTCATCCAGACGCACGGATATCCAAGAATACGGTTTCCCGGATGGTCAACGTGTGCTGATCTGCTCAACAGCTTAGCCCTAAACGTGTCATGGAACTCAGGGAATCCCACTAACTGGACAGAATTTCCCTTATATGAATCACTATGGCCCGGCGGAAGAGTGAAGATTCGGAAACATTGACGTATTTTGCGGACATCGGAGCGCTTTCCGCCACGGTATGATATTTGGAGGCCAGCAGCGGTTCATGCGCCCGGTTTGAGGGACGGCAGCCGCTGCGAGAACCCCAGAGCATAGAACAGAGTGACTGCCGCCGTGAGCACAACTGATACGCCCGTTAACGCGTCCCCGGCCCGGGGAAGCATCGGAATGTCCCGTAAGTTCAAGGCGTATCTGGCTCTGACAAAGCCCCGTGTCATCGAGTTGCTATTGGTCAGCACACTTCCCACCATGATCTTTGCGCAGCGTGGCTTCCCGTCCATCGGCCTGATCCTTGCAACCCTCGTTGGTGGCGCATTCGCTGCCGGCAGCGCAGGCGTCTTCAACTGCTACATCGACCGCGACATCGATAAATTGATGCACCGCACGGAGAAACGTCCGCTGGTCACCGGTGAAGTGACACCCCGTGAAGCACTGATCTTCGCCTGGATCCTCGGCGCCGCCTCCATCGCAATCCTGTGGTTCGGCGCCAACCCGCTGTCTGCTTGGTTGGGCCTTGGTGCGATCGTGTTCTACGTGGTGATCTACACCATGATCCTCAAACGCCGCACTGCCCAGAACATCGTCTGGGGCGGCGCTGCGGGTTGCTTCCCGGTGCTCATCGCCTGGGCAGCGGTCACCAACACTGTCGAATGGCCCGCCATCGTGCTCTTCATGGTGATTTTCCTCTGGACGCCTCCTCACTACTGGCCGCTGTCCATGCGTTACGGCGAGGACTATCGCAACGCCAAGGTTCCCATGCTCGGCGCCATTGCCGGCGCGAAGGTGGTCTCTGTCCAGGTAGTTCTTTACGCTTGGGCCATGGTTGCCTGCTCGCTGCTGATGATCCCGGTGGGTGGGGCCGGATGGGTCTACACGATCGTGGCCGTTGTTGCCGGAGCCTGGTTCCTTTACGAGAGCCACGCGTTGTACAAGCGTGCGCAGGGTGGCGATGTTTCCAATAAGGGCGCCATGAAGGTGTTTCACGGCTCCATCAGCTACCTGACGTTGCTCTTCATCGCCTTGGCCGTTGATCCCTTCATCGGTTCAGCGATCGTCGGCGGCTAGCCCACCAACGCTCTCTCACCTCCCACGGGCTTGAGGCCAACGCCCTCTCACCTCCCACGGGTTTGAAGCCAACGCCCTCTCACCTCCCACGGGTTTGAAGCCAACGCCCTCTCACCTCACGACCCGAAAGATGCGACTAGTCGGGCTAGGGGAAGAGGCGCCTGTCCTTCCGGTAGCGCATTGACAAGCAGAGGCGCGTAGCGGATCTTATTCCCGCTGCGCCCCGCGAAGAATCGCCGTAACTGCCCTTCCACAGGCTGGTCCCGCAACGAGGGCTGGCGTTGCAGCAACCCAAAGGACGCGAGCTCCCCTTGGTCCGCGATGACGTTGAGCACGGCATCAACGCCAAGGCATCGGATGAGCTCGTCCTCCAAATCGGCGTTACAGACTTGGAAGCCTTGGTCCCGCAGCCCGCCTGACCCTAGGCCAGCCCGCATGAGCGCACGGGCAATGCCCGCAGCCTCGCCGAAATCGCATAGACCCAACAATCGGTGACCCGCCCCAGTGCGCCCATAGCGGTGGACGAAGTGCACGATGCTCGTGGCACCATTCATCGGCACAATCGAAACGCGTTCCATCCTTAGGTCGTGGCCCAGCCTTTTAGCCAGCATTTCCACAGCCAGCCGGTCGCTCTCGCCCTCCACCAAAACTGTCGTCCTCTGCACAGAACCAGTATGGCAAGGGTGGTGACTACTCTCAGGCCGCGATCCCTTGGTATGCGGCGCTGTGGGGAATCGGAGCCGGTCTGGCCAGCGGAACGTTGTCCGCGCTGTACCCGGCCCTGGTGGCTTCGCGGTCCAACCCCGCCCAGCTCATCCGGGCATAGAACGAGCTAGTTGGCCGGGCTGTGCTTCGCAAGGTCGGCAGCGTTGGTGGCCGCGCTCATCAGGACGGCTGCCCCGAACATATGCGCACCAACCAAGAGAGCCGGAATGCCGTTGTAGTACTGGGTGAAGCCGATGACAGCCTGCAGCAACGTCACGCCCAGCAGGAGATAGGTCGCAGTGCGGAACGGACCTTCGATTTTGTGGCGGACCACCAGGTACACCGCGAACAGCGTTCCGGCGGTGATGAGGTAAGCGGGCACGGCGTGGATATGTGAGAAAAGGTCCCAGTCGAGGTTGTTGCGGGGCGCATCTGCGTCGCCTGCGTGCGGCCCTGCGCCAGTGACAACAACGCCCAGCATCACCGAAACCGCCGAGCAGACGGCAACAGCAAACATCACGGGGCGAGCAAGCGAAGGGACGGACGGGAGGGTGCGATTCATGAAACGGCCGGTCCGACCGTAAGCCCGGTTGACCAGCAGCGTGGCAAATACCACCAAAGCCATGGAGACCAGGAAGTGCAGGCCCACAACCCAGGGGTTAAGGCCGGACAGTACGGTGATTCCACCGATCACTGCCTGCGCCGGGATGCTGGCAAGGAGTCCCACTGCAAGCATGAAGAGGTCCCGACGTTCCTTGCGGAGGTTCCACAAGTACACCAACATCATGGCGGCCACCGCCGCGAGGGCGAAGGTGAGTAGGCGGTTGCCGAATTCAATGAACCCGTGAAGGCCCATCTCCGGCGTGTTAACCAACGAATCGCTGGTGCAGCGCGGCCACGTCGGGCAGCCCAGGCCAGACGCTGTGAGTCGTACGGCGCCACCAGTTACCACCAGAACGGTCTGCCCAATGAGGGACAACAACGCCAGGCGGCGCACGGCCTTGTTGACCTCGGTTGGCAACTTGGAGGTCAATCGCTGGACGGTTTTTGGGAGGCGCGATGCCGTGCTCACAGTTTTCTCACTTCTCAGTTCTGCGTTGGTGGTCGGTGCCTGGTCGGGTTAGTTCCACTTGAACCATCGGATGGCCGCGGCGCCGGCCAGGACGGTCCATAGCAGGAGGACTGCTACGGCGGGGAAAGGCACAGCGCCCAACAGGAAGGCGTCCCGAAGTGCTTGGCCCAAGGCCCCGGAAGGAAGAAATTGAACGATCCCTTGAAGCAACGACGGCAATCGTTCGGCAGGCACCACAATGCCGCCCAATGCCCCGAGGAGGATCCACAGCAGGTTGGTAATTGCCAAGGTAGCTTCCGGCCGCACAGTGCCTGCCACCAGCAAGCCCAAAGCAGTGAAGGCAGCGGCGCCGAGAACCAGAAGCCCCATTCCTGGAAGCCAAGCCTCGAGCCGTGGTTGCCATCCCAGCAGGCCGGCAACTGTCCCGACTACCAGCACCTGAAGGAACAGGACCACCAGCACGGCCAAAATCTTGCCCGCGATGAGTCCGCCCCTGCCAAGGGGAGTAGTAGACAGGAAGCGGAGTACTCCGTATCGGCGATCAAAACCGGTGGCGATGCCCTGACCGGTGAAAGCTGTGGACATGGCGCACAGGGCCAGAATCCCAGGCGTGGCGACGTCTACGCGGGACCCGCCGAGGCCGTCAAGTAATGGAGTAACAACCAGACCCACCAGGGCCATCAGGGGTAGGACGACGGCAAGGATGAGTTGCTCACCGTTCCGCAGCATGGTGACGGTCTCGTAGCGGCCCTGCTGCATGATCCGGCGCGGCAGGGACGCCGGTCCGGCGTTGGGGGAGAGGAGCTTGCTCATCGGAGGTCCCTTCCGGAAATGTCCAGGAACACGTCTTCCAGGCTACGCGCTTCCAACCGCAGCGAGGCGGGCATGATGTTCCGTTCAGCCCACCACGCAGTCAGTGATGCGAGGTCTTTCGGCGTGATCGCACCGGTGATTGAGTAACTCCCTGAGCGAGTCTCCGTTATCTGAAGGCCCGCTCCTAAAGCACCGGTGAAATTCAATCCTCCGGGGGCATCGAAGTAAAGCGTCCGATCCGTGATGGGAGAGTCTGCGCCGTGATCGTGCCGTAGCAGCTCGGCGACCGTTCCCTCCACCACGTTGTGACCGCCGTCGATGATGTATACGTAGTCCGCCAGGCGCTCCGCGTCGTCCATCAGGTGCGTTGTCAACACTATGCCCATCCCGGCATCCCGAAGCTCGGCAATAAGTTCGAAAACCATTTGCCGCGACTGCGGATCCAGCCCGGCACTGGGTTCGTCGAGAAACAGGATTTCAGGATTACCAACAAGGGCCGCCGCTAGTGCCAGACGCTGCTTCTGCCCCCCGGAAAGGCGGCGAACGCTGGTCCTGCTGAACTGGTCAATTCCCAGCCGTTCCACCAAGGCGTCAACGTTCATGGGCTTTTGGTACATGCCGGCAACGTGCCGCAAGAGTGGGATTGGACGGGCCGACGGCGGGAGGCCGCCGTCCTGGAGCATCACACCTACGCGGGACCTGAGGTCGGCACCTGCCGTATCCGGGTCCGCTCCCAGCAGGGAAATGCGTCCGCCCGTCCGCTTCTGCAAGCCTTGGGCGCACTCCAAGGTGGTGGTTTTACCAGCGCCGTTCGCCCCCAACAGGGCGGTTACTTGGCCGCGTTCGGCCACAAGGGACAGCCCACTGACCACCCTGAGCATTTTGCCGTCAAGGGAGGCCAGGGGGCCTACGTCCTTTATGAGTCCATCTATAGTGAGGACAGGGGAATCGGGGGATCGCACCAGAGTATTCTACGGGAAGTAGTACGGTCACACTCAGCGACTGGCTAAGGTCAGTCTTGCCTTACTGGATGCATGAAACAAATTACGACATGATTGTGTTGTGTATTCCATGAGCAGTCCAACTTCCATGCCCTCAACGCGGCATGCTGCAGCGGCAGAGGCCTTCGTTGCCTCGCCTGCGCTGCCGGACGCGGATGACCGTACACGGGACCGGGTCTTGAGCGCTGTTCTGGAGAACGGCCCGGTAAGTGCCGCGGAGCTGGGCGACCTTCTGGGATTCACGCCGGCTGCAGTTCGTCGTCACCTTGACCATCTGGAACGCAGCGGGGTTATTGAGGTCAAACGAGTGGCTAAGGCCGGTTCCGGCGCAGGCCGTCCGGCGCGCCGTTACGTCCTTAGCTCGCAGGGGCAGTCCAAGCTCGGCGACGATTACCTGAACATCGCCAGCTCCGCGCTCAGGCGTCTTCAGGAACTTGCCGGCGAGGATGCAGTCCGCGAGTACGCGGAAGAACGCTTCTCGGACATGGAACGCCGCTATGCCCCCGAGGTGGAAGCCGCCGGTGATGACATCACGGCCCGCGCCATGGCATTGTCAAAGGCCCTCAGCCGTGATGGTTTCGTCGCGTCAGCCCACTCCATAGAAGCCAAAGCACCTTTGCCGGCAGCGTTGTCCAGTGTCCAGCTTTGCCAGGGCCACTGCCCGATTCAGCGGCTTGCCGCACAGTTTCCCGTGTTTTGCGACACGGAGACCAAGGTCTTCTCGCGCTTGGTAGGTGTCGATGTCCGGCGCCTGTCCACGCTCGCGCAGGGCGGACACGTCTGCACCACCCACATACCTACCGGGCGCCCGGCTGCCACGGCATCCCCGGATGTCGCAGAGCAGCCCGGGAACCCGTACCAGGAATCAAACAACCAGCAAGAAAGGCCGTGATGACGGACCAAATAGCAGAGAAAGCGGTAGCTGACGGCACTGTGATCTCGGAGATTCTGGAGAAGAATCCCGAACTGCACGGTATCGGAAACTACGAGTACGGCTGGGCCGACAAGAACGACGTAGGCGCCAACGCCCGTCGTGGCCTCAACGAGGAGGTCGTCCGCGATATCTCCTCGAAGAAGAACGAGCCCGAATGGATGCTCGATCTGCGGCTCAAAGGCCTTAAGTACTTCGACCGCAAGCCCATGCCTACCTGGGGTGCAGACCTCTCCGGCATCGACTTCGACAACATCAAGTACTTCGTGCGCTCCACCGAGAAGCAGGCGGCAACGTGGGAAGACCTTCCGGAAGACATCCGGAACACCTACGAAAAGCTGGGCATCCCGGAAGCTGAGCGCAGCCGCCTGGTTTCGGGCGTCGCAGCCCAGTACGAGTCCGAGGTCGTGTACCACCAGATCCGCGAGGACCTGGAAGCCCAGGGCGTCATCTTCCTGGACACTGACACCGCGCTGCGGGAGCACCCGGAGATCTTCCAGGAGTACTTCGGCACCATCATCCCGGTGGGCGACAACAAGTTCGCGTCGCTGAACACGGCCGTATGGTCCGGTGGATCGTTCGTGTACGTGCCCAAGGGCGTGCACGTGGACATCCCGCTCCAGGCATACTTCCGTATTAACACGGAAAACATGGGCCAGTTCGAGCGCACTCTGATCATCGCCGATGAGGACTCCTACGTTCACTACATCGAGGGCTGCACCGCTCCGATCTACACCTCGGATTCCTTGCACTCGGCCGTCGTGGAGATCATCGTGAAGAAGGGCGCCCGCGTCCGCTACACGACCATCCAGAACTGGTCCACCAACGTGTACAACCTCGTCACCAAGCGCGCCATCTGCGAAGAGGGCGCCACCATGGAGTGGATCGATGGCAACATCGGTTCCAAGGTGACCATGAAGTACCCGGCCGTCTACCTTGTGGGCGAGCACGCCAAGGGAGAGACACTGTCCATCGCCTTCGCGGGCGAGGGCCAGCACCAGGACACCGGGTCCAAGATGGTGCACATCGCACCGAACACCAAGAGCTCCATCATTTCCAAGTCTGTGGCCCGCGGCGGCGGACGCGCTGCTTACCGCGGCCTGGTACAAGTCCGTGAAGGCGCGAAGCACTCGGCCAACACGGTCCGTTGTGACGCCCTCCTGGTGGACACCATCTCCCGTTCGGACACGTACCCGTACATTGACATCCGCGAGGATGACGTTGTCATGGGCCACGAGGCCACCGTTTCACGCGTCAGCGAAGAGCAGCTCTTCTATCTGATGTCCCGCGGCATGCCCGAGGACGAGGCCATGGCCATGATCGTGCGCGGCTTCATCGAGCCGATCGCGCGTGAATTGCCCATGGAATACGCTCTTGAGCTGAACCGCCTGATTGAACTGCAGATGGAAGGGTCCGTCGGTTAACAATGACTGATATCACTACTGAAAAGGCGCGCATCGGCGCGCCCTCGGCCCAGCCGTTTATCAACGGCTTCACCGAGGAAGGCGAGAACCTTTCGCCCGTCAACACCGGAACGAACACCAGCACGACGTCGGAGCAGCCTTCCGCTGGCCCTCTCGCCGGTGCTTCGGCCAAGAGCCACTCGCATGGTGGCGGCGTTGGCATCCCGGACAGCTCCCGTGCGGGGCGTCTCACCTCCTACAAGCTGGCGGACTTCAAGCCGTTGAACGGCCTTGAGGAAGACTGGCGCTTCACGCCGCTGAAGCGCCTGCGTGGCCTCCACACCGAAGTCCTCAATGGCGCAGCTCCGGCTGTCAGCGTCACGGCACCGGCCGGCGTCGTTGTTGAAACCGTTGGCCGCGATGACAAGCGCATTGGCCAGGCGGCCATTCCGGAAGACCTCGTGTCTGCCAACGCCTGGGAGAACTTCGCCGAGGCCACTGTCGTCACCGTGCCCGCCGAGCTGCAGGCCGAAAATGAAGTCTCTGTCCTGATTACCGGCGCTGGAGAGGCACCGTCTGCCCAGCACATCGTGATTGTGGCAGAGCGCTTCTCCAAGGCGGTTGTGGTTCTGGACCACCAGGGTTCCGCAGTTGTGTCCGAGAACGTGGAAATCATCGTTGAAGACGGCGCTGAGCTGACCGTTGTGTCCTTGCAGGAATGGGCAGATAACGCTGTCCACGCGTCGTCGCAGCAGGCAAAGATCGGCCGCGACGCCAAGTTCAAGCACATCGTGGTCAGCCTTGGCGGCGACCTCGTACGCGTCACGCCGTCCACGCGCTTCACGGCGCCGGGTGCCGACGTCGAGATGTTCGGCCTGTACTTCGCAGACGCCGGACAGCACCTTGAGCAGCGGCTCTTCGTTGACCACGCAGTGGCCAACTGCAAGTCACGCGTCCTCTACAAGGGCGCCCTTCAGGGCCGCAACGCCCACAGTGTGTGGGTCGGCGACGTCCTGATCCGCAAGGAAGCCGAAGGCACGGATACCTACGAGGCCAACCGTAACCTGGTCCTCACTGATGGCGCCCGCGCGGACTCAGTTCCCAACCTCGAAATCGAAACCGGTTTGATCGATGGTGCAGGCCACGCCAGCGCCACCGGCCGCTTTGACGACGAGCACCTGTTCTACCTTATGGCCCGTGGCATCCCGGAAAAGGTTGCCCGCCGCCTGGTGGTCCGAGGCTTCCTCAACGAGATCATCCAGCAGATCAAGGTCCCGGCAATCGAAGAGCGCCTGACCGCAGCTGTTGAGCGCGAACTCGCCGCGACCGACAACTAGACAGGCCAGGCAGAGCAACAATGAGTGAAGAAACCAAGGGCGAACTGGTATGCAACGCCAATGACATCCAGGTCAAGCAAGCGCTGCGCGTCCTGATTGATGACTACCCTGTAGCCATCGTCAAGGACTCGATGGGCGACATCCATGCCATCGCCGATACCTGCTCGCACGCGGACATCTCGTTGTCCGAGGGTGAGGTTGAAGGCTGCGCGATTGAATGCTGGGGACATGGTTCCCAGTTCGACCTCCGCAGTGGACAGCCGCTCCAGCTGCCTGCTTACGACCCCGTCCCCGTTTTCGCTGTCACCATCGACGGAGACGACGTTTACGTGGACGTGACCAATGTTGTGAACGGCGCCTCGGTAGATCACTACTAAGCGCCCAGTACCGCCAGACTTACGAACGGAAAGAAAGAAGAGCATGTCAACTCTTGAAATCAAGGACCTGCACGTCAGCATCGAGACGGAGCAGGGCACCAAGGAGATCCTGAAGGGCGTCAGCCTCACCATCAAGACCGGTGAAACGCACGCCATCATGGGCCCCAACGGCTCGGGCAAGTCCACCCTTGCCTCCACCATCGCCGGCCACCCGCGCTACAACGTCACCAGCGGCACCATTACGCTGGACGGCGAAGACGTGCTGGAAATGAGCGTTGATGAGCGCGCCCGTGCAGGTGTCTTCCTCGCCATGCAGTACCCGGTAGAGGTTCCCGGCGTCACCATGACCAACTTCCTGCGGACCGCCAAAACCGCGATCGACGGCGAAGCACCCGCCCTGCGCACGTGGACCAAGGACGTCAAGGCTGCCATGCAGCAGCTCCGTATCGACGCCGACTTCGCACAGCGCAACGTCAACGAAGGCTTCTCCGGTGGTGAGAAGAAACGTGTTGAAATCCTTCAGCTCGAACTCTTCAAGCCGAAGTTCGCCATCCTTGACGAGACCGACTCCGGCCTTGACGTCGATGCTTTGAAGGTTGTCTCCGAGGGCGTCAACCGCGCGCACGAAGAGGGCAACATGGGCACACTGCTTATCACCCATTACACCCGTATCCTGCGCTACATCAAGCCGGACTTCGTCCACGTCTTCGTTGACGGCAAGGTTGTTGAAGAGGGCGGACCCGAGCTCGCGGACCGTCTTGAAGAAGAGGGTTACGACCGCTACGCTCCAGGCGCAGGCGTTGCCGTTGCTCCTGCAGTGCAGGCCTAGTTAGGATCGTTCCATGACCGAAATCAACACGGCGCGAACCAGCCTCGAGGACGTCGAGGAAGCGCTCAAGGACGTCATTGACCCCGAACTGGGGGTCAACATCGTGGACTTGGGCCTTCTCTACGGACTCAAGTACTCCGACGAAGACGGCGCGCTCCTGATCGACATGACACTGACCACGGCGGCCTGCCCGCTGACGGACGTGCTTGAAGAGCAGGTGGGCAAGTCCCTCGACGGCGTAGTTGATGATTGGCGCCTGAACTGGGTATGGATGCCGCCATGGGGTCCCGAGCGGATCACCGACGACGGCAAGGACCAGATGCGCGCCCTCGGCTTCAACATCTGATCAGCAGTTTTCGCTCGCTTCGGCGGGCATGAGGAAGGGTTCCGGGCTTGCCGCCCGGAACCCTTCCTTTTCATGTCGCCAATGCATTCATGTCGTCAACACACTAGGGCACAGCCACCCCAAAGGTGTCGCACTTGTTGATATCGCCAGTGGTATACCCCTGATAGAACCATTTCTGCCGCTGCTCACTGGACCCGTGGGTCCAGGATTCAGGAGACACCCGGCCGGTTGCCGCTTCCTGGATCCGGTCATCGCCAACGGCGGAAGCAGCCGAGAGGGCATCCTGCAGGTCCTGTTGGGTCAGGGGATCAAGGAAGGGTTTGCCGCTGGCGTCCGTCTGGGTGGTGGCATGCCTAACCCACAGTCCCGCATAACAATCAGCCTGCAGTTCCACCCTGACGGCGCCGGACTGGGGACCTTGCGGGTCCTGCTGGGCTTGGTCAAGGTTACCGAGGATGTTCTGGACATGGTGTCCAAATTCGTGGGCGACTACGTACTCCTGCGCCAAAGGACCTCCCGACGAGCCGAACCGGGTTACCAGGTCATCAAAGAACCCAGGATCAAAGTAGGCGGTGGTGTCCGCAGGGCAGTAGAACGGACCCACGGCACTTGTGGCCGCACCGCAACCGGTGTTCGTGGCTTGGCTGAAAATGACGGTCTTGGGACGGGGATATTCCACGTTATAGTCCGCCAGGTAGTCAGGCCAGAAGGCATTGAGGCTGTTCACTGTCCCGGTGATCCGGCAGTCCAGGCGCTTGTCCGCGTCGGCACCTGTCCGGCATTCCTGGACACCTCCGGCCCCACCACCACTTTCGACGGCGGGTGGCTGGCTTCCGCTGCCTGTAAGGTCCCCGAGGATATTGGGATTGATACCGAAAAGTGCCAGCAACAGCACCACTATTCCACCGCCGATGCCACCGCCGATCTTCGTGCCACGGCCCATGCCACCGCCACGTCGGTCTTCCACTTGCGAGGGGTCAAGCTGTGCGCCGTCATTGAAACTCATACAGTCAGAATAGACGTCACTATTGGTGCCCGGCGCCGGACACTGCCGTAAAATTGGATGGATGCCTTTCCTGGACAAACTTCAGCTCTGGGCCGAAGAGCGCCCCCACGACACCGCCGTCGTTGTGGGCAGCAGCCGGCTCACCTGGGCGGGACTTCGCGACGCTGCAGCAGGGTTGCTGAGTGACGCTACTGCCACTACTGTTCTTGCCGAGCCCAACTCCGTTCGCTTTGTTGAGCGTTACGCGGCTGCTGTGGCGGGGGAGCGTCGCTGTGCTGTGCTGGACCCCGAATGGCCGGTCCCGATGATCGAGGAAATTTCATCGCGCGTCTTTGGTGGCATCACATCCATGCAGGCTGAGCTGGTGGATGGAGACCCGTCCAGCACCTTCCTGATTGGCCTGACGTCCGGCACCACTTCGGTTCCCAAAGCGTTCACCAGGTCCCGTCGTTCCTGGCAAGTGTCCTTCCAAGCGTCCATTGAATTTTTTGGCCTCTCACAGGATGATTGCACCCTGGCGCCGGGACCCCTGTCAGCCAGCCTGAACTTGTATGCCCTCTCGGAGTGCCTGTATGCGGGGGCCGCGTTCCACACGCTTGAGTCGTTCGACGTCGGCGACGCCCATGCTGCCATCAGTCACGACGGCATCACCCGGCTGGTCCTGGCGCCCACGGCGCTGCGTCTGCTGAGCGAACGGGGACTCGCCGGCGACGTTGATGCTTCGGGCATCCGCAGCATCATTTGCGCGGGTTCCAAGTTGGACGCCCGGACGTTGGAGGCGGCTCGGCGATGGGCGCCCCGCGCGGCCATTTACGAGTACTACGGTGCCTCCGAATTGAGCTTTGTTTCCGGCACCCGCCTTGCCGCTGGTGAACCACTGGACGCGGGCGGCACCAGTATTGGCTTGCCCTTCCCGGGCGTTGAACTGAGCATTCTGGATGACACTGGCAGGTCCGTGCCGGACGGCGACCACGGCAATATCAGCGTTCGCAGCGGAATGGTCAGCAACGGCTACCTTTGGGGGGACGATGGTCAAGCACTACGGTGCCTTGACGGTTGGTACACCGTGGGGGATCAGGGCTTCCTGGAAAACGGCACCCTTCACATTCTCGGCCGCCGCTCGGACATGATCATTACTTCGGGAAAGAATGTCTACCCCCATGAGGTTGAGCTTGCCGTTAGCTCCGTGCCTGGTGTGGACGTTGCGATTGCCGCCGGGGCTCCCGACGATGTCCGCGGCCAAAAGGTGATTGCCGGCGTCGTGCCTGCCTATGGTGCGGTCACCGCTACCCAGCTCCGCACGGGCCTGGATGGGCTGCTGGCACGGGACAAATGGCCGTTGCAGTACTACTTGTTAACGGAGTTGCCCATGACTGACCGGGGCAAGGTCAGTAGAAAAGTCCTGCTGGACTGGATCAAGAATCATGACTCCCGGGCACAGCCCCTTGGATAGGGGCAAACCTTCGGGTAGCGGCAAGCCTGGCGTCGGATTGTTGCACCACGGATCCGACGAATCCCGGCAACCCGTAATCATTGCCGCGCTTCGGTCTCCGATTTGTCGAGCCAAAGGGCAACTGAAGCACCTCCGGGCACCGGATCTCCTGGCACCCGTGTTGGGTTCCCTTCTCCGGGAAATACATGCGGACCCTGCGGATGTGGACGATGTCATCATCGGAAACGCCGTGGGCGGGGGCGGAAATGTGGCCCGGTTCGCCGCACTCCAGGCCGGCTTTCCGGTGACCGTGCCAGGCCTTACCGTTGACCGGCAGTGTGGTTCAGGCCTTGACGCCATTGCGCTGGCGTCACGACTTGTGACTGCCGGGGGCAATCCGCTGTACCTTGCCGGCGGCGTTGAGAGCATCAGCACCGCACCGGCCCGGGCCAACAGAGCCGACGACGGCGAACTCGAGTTTTATTCCAGGGCCAGCTTTGTGCCTCCACAGTTCGGTGACCCTGATATGGGTGTTGCTGCGGAGAACGTGGCCCGCGAATATGGCGTGACCCGGGAGAGGCAGGACGAGTACGCACTCCGGAGCCATCGCCGTGCGGTTGAAGCGTCGCGGGCAGGGGCGTTCGCGGATGAAATCGTTCCGCTTAAGAGCAACGAAAAACTGGTCGATTCCGATGACGGCCCCCGGGCTACTCTGAGGGCTTCGCTGATGTCGAGGTTCCCTGCTGCGTTCGTCCCGGGTGGAACTGTCACGGCTGCCAACTCCTGCTTCGACGCAGACGCAGCCTCCGCTGTGGTCATAACGTCACTCAAGCGAGCCCGGAAGATGAGTGCGTTGGACGGATTGCTGGTGTTGGGGTGCGACACCGCCGGCGTTGGTCCGGAACTCCTTGGTATTGGGG
Organism: Paenarthrobacter sp.; assembly: GCF_031180005.1. Classification (NCBI taxonomy): domain Bacteria; kingdom Bacillati; phylum Actinomycetota; class Actinomycetes; order Micrococcales; family Micrococcaceae; genus Paenarthrobacter; species Paenarthrobacter sp. Next base: position 18,653 of record NZ_JAPSHI010000013.1, read on the forward strand.
CCGGCCACGCCGCCGAACGGCTCCTTAACCGCCACGAAGTGGATGCGGGTGACATTGACCTGATTGAGTTCAACGAGGCGTTTGCCTCCCAAACCATTGCGTGCATGGATTACTTGCGGGTAGATCCCGAGCGAGCCAACCTCGACGGCGGCGCCTTGGCTTTGGGTCACGGCTACGGCGCCTCGGGCGCGGTCCTGGTAACGCGGTTGATGGCTCAGGCACGCAGCCGATATTCAGCGCATGGCGACAGTCCGTTGGCGTTGGCAATGATCAGCATTGCAGGTGGCATGGGAACCGCCGCGCTGGTGCGGTACACCAGGCTTTAGTCCCTCTCCGGTTCGCCCAGCCCGCGGGCTGCCAGGGCGTCGCCCGTTTGACGGGCGTACGCCACGGTGGTGATGAAGACAGGCAGGACCAACGCGCGGGGATTGCGTTCAAGCCCACGTGCCCGCGCGGAGTCCCGTACGTCAGCGAAAGTGCCCGCAATGAATGGAATGCTCCTGAGCATTACTGCGATGGTCAAGGCGAAACGTTCAGGATCGGCACCGAAACGCCGGAACGGTTTCGCCACTGCCACCACACCATCCAGCAGCTCCTGCACGGGCGTGGTGGCTGTCAGCACGGACGCTGCCACCACACAAACAAGCACGTTCAGCACGATGCGTGCCGCAGTGGGTCCACCGAGTTGCCACCACTGGAAGAGACCGATGACCAGCAGGATGGGCGCCACCATCCAGATGGCCCTCAGAAGTCGCCGTAAGCCTGCTCCGGTGAGGAGGAACATGCCACACATGATGGCGAAAACCACAAGGGAAACGGCATAATCCACAATGAGGAAGGACGCCGTTCCACAGGCGGCAACCACAATGAATTTCAACCACAGGGGAGTGCGGTGGATGATCGAATTACCGCGGACGTAATTCGCAATCAGGAATCCGTGGCCCCTCACCTCGACACATCGCCCAAGGGACCGTTGAGCAGGGCAGCCGCGCAAAGCGCACGGTAACGTGCGACGCCGTCGGCAGCACCGCCGTCGAACACGATTCGTCCGGACTCCACCACCAGCACCCGGTCCATGTCGAGCGCAAGGTCGAGATCGTGCGTGGACATGATCACCTGTTGGTCGAGTTCGGCTACGGTACGCCGCAGAAGTTCGCGGTTCCGGAGGTCCAGGAGGGTGGACGGTTCGTCAAGGACCAGGACTGCCGGATCAACGGCAAGGACTGCAGCCAGTGCCAACAGCTGCCTTTCACCACCGGACAGTTCGTAGATGCTTTGATCGGCAAGGTGCAGCAGGCCGAAGCGATCGAGGACTACTTCTGCCCGTGCTGCCCGTTCCTTGGAGTTCTTGATGGAGCGGCGCAGGGAAAGCTCAACGTCTTCCCGTCCTGTGGGCATCACCAACTGGGACAGGGGATCGGTAAAGACGAAGCCCACATTGCCTCGGACGCGTCTGACGTCGGCCACGGTGTCATCGCCGTGGACCACAACGTTGCCTTCGCTCGGTTCAACCAAACCGTTCAGGAGACGGAGCAGTGTGGATTTCCCGGATCCGTTAGCGCCGATCACCCCGATTCTGCGCTCGGTCAGGTGCAACGAAACGTCCTGCAGCAACGTCTTGGGCACGACGCTGCCATCAACCGGGACGCGCACCGAGACACTACTGAAACTGATGGAGTTCATCTACTGATTGTTCCTGCTTTACTTGACCCGACGCACCAGCACGTCCGGGAATGCCTTGTGAATCGCCATGGCGATGATCACAGCCAGAACGTTCTTCAGAATGTCACCGGGGACGAAGGGGAGGTCTGCGAGGAGAGCTTTGGTGAAGTCCAATTTGGCATTGACCATCATTCCCAGGACACCCAGCGCGTGGATGACCACGATGCTGCTTACCATCGCCGCTGCGAAAAGCCAGAGCGCACGGAACTTGACCGTCCGGCGGAGGACAACCGCCGCTAGGTAGCCGGTTGCCGCTGCGGCCAGCGGGAACGCGATGATGTATCCGGCGGAGGGCGTTGCAAGAATCCCTAATCCGCTGCGGCCGCCGCTGAAGATCGGCAGCCCGGCGAAGCCGAGCAACACATAGAGCCCGACGGCGGCGAAACCGCGTCCGGCGCCCAGCACCAGCCCGCTGAGCATCACCGTCAGGGTCACCAGGGTGATGGGAACACCTAGAGCGCCTACCGGTATGCCGGGGACGATCGCGGAGGCGGCCACGAGGGCTGCGAATACGGCAATGAGGCCGAGGTCGGTGGCATTCCAGCGTTTGCGGGCAGAGGCGGTGCGCTGCGCTGTCGCCTTGGCCGTGGCAGCAGTGTCAGGTTGGGTCTGGCTCATGACGGTCCTATCGGGTGCGGTGCGATGAAAGTTTGTTTCCCCTCTTGTCGAGGGTACGGAGGTAAGGAGGCCGGGATTTTGGAGCCTTCCAACAAAGTCTTTCGGGAATTGTTTGGCCGTTGGCACAGTTTTCCCCTTTGGAGCCCGATGTCCGCCAGCGGCCGGCGTACCGGTAGACTTGAACAGGCTGTTCTCACGGCCGCACCCCGCCGCACTTATCGGACCCACCGGTCCCCGCGAGCGTTCCCCATTGAAAGGCATCACCCGAATTGATTACCGTCCAGGACCTCGAACTCCGCGCCGGCGCACGCCTGCTCATGGACCAGGTCAACTTCAGGGTGGACAAAGGCGACAAGATTGGTCTCGTCGGACGTAACGGTGCCGGCAAGACAACCCTCACCCGGGTCCTCGCCGGCGAAGGCCTTCCCGCAGGCGGCAAAGTCACCCGCAGCGGCGAGATCGGCTACCTGCCACAGGACCCGCGGACGCCTGACATGGAGCAACTTGCCCGGGACCGCATCCTTTCCGCCCGCGGCTTGGACGTCGTGGTGGGCAAACTCAAGAAGGCCCACGAGGATATGGCAAGCGACGATGCGGCTGTACAGCGGAAAGCCATGAACCGCTATGACCGTCTTGAAGCTGAGTTTCTCTCGGGTGGCGGCTATGCTGCGGAGGCCGAAGCCGCTGCGATCTCCTCCAACCTCGCACTGCCGGATCGGCTGCTCAACCAACCGTTGAAGACTCTCTCCGGTGGCCAGCGGCGCCGTGTCGAGTTGGCACGGATCCTTTACTCGGACGCGGAAACCCTGCTCCTTGACGAGCCCACCAACCACCTTGACGCTGACTCCATTACCTGGCTGCGCGACTTCTTGAAGAACCACCAGGGTGGCTTGATCGTGATCAGCCACGACACGGACCTGCTCGAAGCAACCGTGAACAAGGTGTTCCTGCTGGACGCCAACCGCGCCCAGATCGACTTCTACAACATGGACTGGAAGCGCTACTTGCTCCAGCGCGAAACGGATGAGCGCGCCCGGAAGCGCGAACGCGCCAATGCCGAAAAGAAGGCGCAGGTCCTGATTGACCAAGCCAACAAGATGCGCGCCAAGGCCACCAAGGCCGTGGCGGCCCAGAACATGGCCAAGCGCGCCGAGAGGCTCCTGAGTGGACTGGAGGCCGTGCGCGAAAACGACCGCGTGGCCGCGTTGCGCTTCCCCGATCCGTCTCCTTGCGGCAAGACCCCGCTGACCGCGGAGGGCCTGAGCAAGTCCTATGGCTCGTTGGAAATCTTCACGGACGTCGACCTGGCAATTGATCGCGGCTCCAAGGTGGTCATTCTTGGCCTCAACGGTGCCGGCAAGACCACCCTTCTGCGCATGCTGGCGGGGGTCGATAAGCCTGACACAGGCGACATTATCCCCGGGCACGGCCTCAAGGTGGGCTACTACGCCCAGGAGCATGAAACACTCGACGTCGACCGCACGGTCTTGGAGAATATGCGGTCTTCAGCTCCGGACATGAAAGACGCCGAAGTCCGCGGCATCCTGGGTTCATTCCTGTTTTCCGGTGACGACGTCGACAAGCCTGCGGGCGTACTCTCCGGCGGTGAGAAGACACGTTTGGCCCTGGCGACGATTGTGGCCTCCAGCGCCAACGTGCTGCTCCTTGATGAGCCCACCAACAACCTGGACCCTGCCAGCCGCGCCGAAATCCTGGGGGCGCTCAAGAACTACAGCGGCGCCGTCGTCATGGTCAGTCACGACGAAGGTGCCGTGTCTGCGTTGAACCCGGAGCGCGTTGTGTTGCTTCCGGACGGTGTTGAAGACCACTGGAACGAAGACTACCTGGATCTTATTACCCTCGCGTAAGGCTTCGCCTAGCGGACCTCCAGGGGTTCCGCCGCGGTGATGCGTGCCAGTTCTTCGTAGCTGATGGAGAACATGGAATTGTGGTCGCCGGCGCCGGCCCAGAGGACCGGATGCGCTTGGAGTGAGACGTCCAGAAGTGTCCTGATCTTCCGGGGATGCCCCACTGGCGCGACTCCTCCTACTTCCTGGCCTGTATGTTCCAGCACGAAGTCCGGCGTGGCCCTGCGGATCTTTCCGCTGCCCAGGTGCGAAGCAACCAGCGCAGTGTCTACTTTCGCCGCACCGCTGGCGAGGATGAGCAAAGGTGCGCCGTTGAGCTCGAAGATCAAGCTGTTGGTGATAGCGGCCACTTCGCATCCCAGGACCAAGGCAGCGGCGGCCGCCGTCGGGACCTTGTCCTCGAAAGTTTGAACCGTGTCCTGAGCGCCTGAGGTGGTCAGCGCAGACTTAAGATTGAGCACGGCACGTGGGATCGAATCAGTAGCCTTGGGCATCCAGGATGGCGTCTTCCTCTTCTTCGGCCGTGGGCCGCCTGTTTTTACGGGGAACAGGCGTGCGCTGCCTGGGCATGCCACCGGCGGCGAGGATTCGTTCGTCCTCTTCCTCTTCAGCATCGATGGCCGCATTCCGGGCCTGTTGTCGCGCTGCATATCCGAACCCGATAAACATCAAGACGCCAAAGGCGAACCACTGCAAAGAGTAGGAAAGGTGTGTTCCTTCTTCGGTGGCAGGTTTGGGGAAGGGAGTTGGCATCGGCTGCACGGCGGGATCTTCGCTGGCCAGTTGCCCGTACGCCCCGATGGCGATGGGATAAGGAAGTTCACCGGCAAATCCGGCGAGGTCAATGGAGGCCAACTGACCATCCACCGCGCCCCGGTCCAGCTTGGGTTCGGCGGGCTTAAGCCGCGCCACCACCGTGACCTCGCCGGTAGGAGGAGCAGGGATGACGTCAGGACGGCCCGGGGTATTGTTGCCGATCGGCAGCCAACCCCGATCAATCACCACCGCTTCGCCTGTAGTCAGCCGGAAAGGAACCACGACGTCGTAGCCGGGCTGGCCGTTCAGCGGTCGGTTGCGCACCACCCTCTGACCATCGACGTCGTAGCTCCCACGCAATTCAACCTGGGTCCATTCCCGCTCGGGCTCCAGGGAGTCGAACTGGTCTTTGATCTCCGAGTAGGGGATGGGGGTGGCCGAATAGTTGTTCACTACACGGTTAATTTCCGCCAGCGTCTCAGCTCTGCGATCCATCTGCCAGCGGCCCAGGAAAACACAGGCCGTGGCGAAGATAACAGCCAGCACGAAGTATCCCAGCCACTTGCTGGAGAAGAGGAAACGATACATTCAGCCGGCCTCATTTGCTGTTTCTTCACTGGCTTTGAACGGCACAGTTTCTTTCCAAAGGCCACGCGTCTGCAGATAGTCCTCCAGCCAGTCCCGGTGGTCTCCGCACGCTAGCCACACCTTGCGGCGATCCGGTGTGTGGATGCGCGGATTGTTCCACAGGAGTTGCCACCGGGCTCCAGCCCTGCAGCCTTTACGGGAGCACAAAGCCGGACCCGTGGCACGTTCGGATTCCTGGCTGGCCGCACCCTGACCGCCAATGTTAAAGATATTCATGAAGCCGCCCGTTCGTCGCCGGGATGCCCGGCCTCGCTTGCGTGGCCCGTTGCAGGGCCCGCTTGTTTACTTGGTGGTTCGTCATCCACCAGTTCGCCTTGAAGCACTGTTGGCGCGTCCGCAGGCGCTTCTTCCGGCCCCGGGGAACGTTCGATCTCAGGAACGGCCACGTAGTCCAGCAGGGACTCACTGTGGTCCTCTGCTTTGTCGTTGCCATTGGCAATGATCACAGCGATCCACGGCAGGAACACCGCGCCGGCGATGGCAATAATCTTGAACCAGCCGTCAACCACGAAAATCAGGATGATGCAGACCATGCGGATACCCATGGCCACCGCATACTTGATCATCCGGTCACGCATGTCTTCGGAGTGCGCGGCAGCGGCATCTGTGATGCTGTGGACTTCGGGGTCGCTCGAAACAGCGTCCGGTTCCCCGGGCACTTGCTGCAGGGGACTGTCTTCTCGTGTCACAACTGAATCATCACGCTCCAAAGGCCTCTCTCAATTCTCTCACCAAGGCTGTACCCGCCCAAACCGTGCTGGCGGCCGGTTACCCGCGGGTTGCGGCGGGCTGCGGATAGGATCGAAGCAGGAAATCCCCTCTTCACAGCGGCAAACGAATGCCGCGGAACCTGGAGCGAAAGCATGTCTGAAGCAGTATCCACCGGCCGCAGCGTCCTCATCACCGGCGGCAACCGGGGCATTGGCCTTGCCATCGCCGAATCGTTCCTTGCCAACGGTGACAAGGTGGCCGTCACCTACCGCAGTGAAACACAGCTGCCCGAGGGCATCCTGGGCGTCAAGGCCGACGTCACGGACGAGGCATCAATCGATGCTGCCTTTAAGATCGTCGAAGAGGCGCAAGGGCCTGTGGAGGTGCTGGTAGCCAACGCGGGAATCACCAAGGACACGCTGCTTCTGCGGATGAGCGAGGATGACTTCACGTCAGTTCTGGACACCAACCTGACTGGGGCCTTCCGTGTCATCAAGAGGGCCTCCAAGGGCATGATCCGCCTGCGGAAGGGCCGCGTTGTACTCATTTCCTCGGTGTCGGGCCTCTACGGTGCGCCTGGCCAGATCAACTACTCCGCCTCCAAGGCCGGCATGGTGGGCATCGCACGCTCCCTGACCCGCGAACTCGGCAGCCGCGGCATCACCGCGAACGTTGTTGCGCCCGGCTTCATCAACACCGACATGACGGCCGAATTGCCCGAAGACACCCAGAAGTCATACTTGGCCAATGTTCCGGCGGGACGCTTCGCCGAAGCATCCGAAGTAGCCAACGTGGTGCGCTGGGTTGCCAGCGACGAAGCCGCGTATATCTCCGGCGCCGTGATCCCGGTTGATGGCGGCCTCGGGATGGGCCACTAGGCAACTAGTCTGCGCGGCTGTTTTTGTCCGGGGCCAACAACGGATTTCCTTCGTCCCGCTGGCATGATGGAACCCGAGCCCACGGAATTTGGATGAAGTGAACAAAAGGAGCATGAATGGGAACGCTGGATAACAAAACCGCCATCGTCACGGGATCTTCCAGGGGAATCGGCGCCGAAGTTGCCAAGATCCTCGCAAGTGAGGGTGCCGCCGTCGTCGTCAACTACCGTCAGAAGGCGCCGCGTGCCAACAAGGTAGTGACTGAGATCCAGGCAGCAGGCGGACGCGCAGCTGCTGTCGGGGCTGACCTCACAACTGACGAAGGAGTGCACGCACTGGCAAGCACGGCCATGGAGGAGTTTGGCTCCCTCGACGTGCTGGTACTTAACGCCTCCGGTGGAATGGAATCGGGCATGGAGGAGGGGTACGCACTCAAGCTGAACCGCGATGCCCAGGTCAATATGCTCAACGCAGCCGTTCCGCTCATGCCCGAGGGCTCGCGCGTGGTTTTCGTGACCAGCCATCAGGCACACTTTGTGGAAACCGTGCCCACCATGCCCGAGTACGAGCCCGTAGCAAAGAGCAAGCGCGCCGGTGAGGACGCCCTGCGCGCCCTCCTGCCCAACCTTGCAGACAAGGGCATCTCATTGGTGGTCGTATCCGGCGACATGATCGAGGGCACCGTGACGGCCACCTTGCTGGATCGCTCCAATCCGGGAGCCATCGAAGCCCGTCGCGCGGAAGCCGGCAAGCTGTACTCCGTGGAGGAGTTCGCCGCCGAGGTTGCAAAGATGGTGACCGCAGATGTGGAATCCGGTCATACCGAATACGTAGGTGGGGCAGACTACTTCGGCAAGACTGGCGAGTAGCCAGCATACCGAAGCAGCAGCGGCCCGGGACCAGCGTCCCGGGCCGCTGCTGCTTAACCAGCCACTACTTCAACAGATAAACAGTTCCAGAAAATTATTCAGGTTCTCGCGTCACGAAATAGAGAATTGTGTTTCGTAACTTTTGCTTTGCTTTAAATGGATTCATCTGATTGACTCTCCAAGGCGCCCTCGTCCTTGTTTGCAAGCAGGCCGCATAAACCCGCGATGGGGACTTTATGCCAATCACCCACTCAGGCAACAGGTGGAAGCTTCGCGGTCAACTCACAGGGACGACTATTGTCCCTTTGTTATAGGAGCTTTCTTTGGACCTGTTATTGCACGCTGATGATATTCATGCCTCGTACGATCATCGGCGCATCCTTAAAGGCGTCGGGCTTCAAGTGCAACGTGGCGAGATACTGGGGTTGATCGGCACCAACGGTGCGGGAAAAACCACTTTGATGGGCGTACTCGCCGGATCCCATAGGCACGACGCCGGAATGATGACCCTGGCCGGAGAAAAATATGGGCCGGACTCCATCGAGGAAGCACAGGCCTGCGGGGTCGGGCTCATCCCACAGAACTTTCTCATCGATCCTCAACTAACCATTGCATGCGCCATTTTTCGGGGTACCTTCCAAGCAGGCAAGCCCCATCACGAACTCCGCGATCAGGCAAGCAAGTTGATCCGTGATATTGGCATCAATTTGGATCCCGACATGAAGGTCGGAACGCTGATTCGTGCTGAGCAGGCCCTTGTGGAAGTGCTGAGGATGGTTGCCGAAGAGGCCCAGTTGGTCATCATGGATGAGGTTGCCGCTTCACTCCCGGACCACGACGTTGCTGTTCTGCATCAGGTGTTACGCATGCTGGTCAGGCAAGGACGGGCAATCATTTACATCACCCATCGCCTGGATGAAGTGCGGTCCATTGCGCACCGCATAGCGGTCCTCAGGGAAGGCCGGGTGCACAAAATACTTGAAGCCAGTCATACCGACGTCGACGAATTGGCCTTCCTGTTGCTTCAGCAGGAACTCGAAGGTGGCGCCAGGCCCACCGACCCGGCAGCGGGTGAAGAGGCCTTGCGGGTAGTGAACCTCAGCATGGAAGACAAAGTCCGGGAGGTCACCTTCGATGTGTCCAAGGGCGAGATTTTTGGCTTGGTTGGAACACATCGGTCAGGCGTTTACGAATTGGTCGAAGCGCTTGCAGGAGTTCGCCCCAGCACCTCCGGGCATATCCTTTTGAACGGTCAACCGGTACAGATCCAAGGGGTCCAGGATGCTGCCCGCTTGAAAATCGGTTACTTGTCCGATGCAGTCGACAATAGTGAGGAGACGGGCAGCATTGTGGACGGCATTCAGCCTGCTCCAAAAGCGGGCGAGGCCAATCTACGGGATGAGATCTCCCAGCTCCGTGGGGTAACTGACGTCATTCGACGCATGCGCATCAGCACGACGAACATCCACGGCAACATCACCACCCTCTCGGGCGGGGACAGGCAAAAAGTACAACTCGCCAAATGGATGGCCACAGACTGCGACGTGCTGATCCTCAGCCATCCCAGCCGTGGTATTGACATTGGCGCCAAAGAGACGGTGTACAAGATGCTGAGCGAGCTCAGCGACACAGGTATGGCTATCATCCTGTTGTCTTCTGACTTGTCCGAACTGATCAACTGGTGCCACAGGGTCGGCGTGATGCGCGACGGCGAGCTGGTGACCATCGAGGCCAACGCCAATACCAATGAGGACGTTTTGGTACACCACATGTTGGGTGTGAAGTTTGAATCCGGTGGCGGTGAGGCACGCCGCGTCAGGAATTGACGCTGTTTTTTTCTTCTACGAAAGAACGATTCCGCTTGCAAGAAAGAGAAGGGGACGGTAGCGAGTGCGCTACCGTCCCCTAGGCTTTCGCTTGGGAAATCAGATGGTGATGTCCTTGGCAAGGTTCTTGAGCTTGTGCCGGGCCAACGCCAGGTTCGCGTACGTGCGATCGAGTACAAGGTAGACGAAGAGGCCCCTGGAAGCGCTTGAATTCAGGACGTTGATGAGGTGGTATTGGGTCCCGAGCGTGATAAGGATGTCTTCAATGTCGCCGTCAACGCTGAGCTCAGCCATAGTACGCAGTTTGGCGCTAACCACATTTGAGTTACCCGCAGCAGCAACGCCGAGGTCGAAGCCTGGGCTTCCGCCTTGGGCCAATGCCATTCCACTGGAATAGTCCACCACGGCCGCACCTGTGGCTCCTTCAATGGCCAGCAGTTGCTTTATGGCTTCATCAAGTGTGCTCATATCGTGTTGTTCCTGTTCTGTTGTGTCATTGGCAGTGTCCGTGAAGTTGGCAGTTCGGGCTATGTGAACGTCGAAGTGATTCATATGAAGAATCTCGTGGAGGGGTGTTGGACGCTCGTCCAGTATTTCCTCATTAGATTCTTTTGAGTCGAATGCGTAGCTGCGTTTCCACCATTTCCACGTGCGCTCCGAACGGTTCACTTCCTGTCCCCGCACTTCCCTCGTTCCGGACTGCCGCCTGCTATGCGGAGATATTGTTGGAAGTCTTCACTTTACACAACAACTTCTGCTCGAAAGCACACCATTTACGTAATTATCGGAAAGTAGTTTTCATTACGAAGGATAATGACAGTTTGATAAATTAATGACTCTTCTGCGTCACGAAATTCGTTTGGCTGTTTCACTTCGATTGCTTCGTCTCCGGGCAAACAATAACACCGGTGGAGAAACTCCACCGGTGCCGGGTTAGGGTAACGCGAAACGGCGTCGCACATGCGACGCCCAGCCTTCAGACGTTGGCGATATGCCGCACTGCGTCAAGATACGGCATGGTGATGACAGCGTCGGCCACTGCGCGCACTGCTGGTTTGGCGTTGAAGGCGACGCCGAGGCCGGCCGCACTCAGCATGTCCAGGTCGTTGGCGCCGTCGCCCACCGCTATGGTGTGCTCAAGACTGATGCCTTCGGCGGCCGCCCACTCACGCAAGTACTTCTCTTTGGCAGCCCGATCGATAACTGCGCCGAGAACCTTGCCGGTCAACACGCCGTCGACGATCTCGAGCTCGTTGGCAATCCAATAGTCCAAACCAAGTTCTTCAGCGATAGGCGCCAGGATTTGGTTGAATCCTCCGGATACAACAGCCACCACATGCCCTGCCTCTTTGAACGCGGCTACCAGTTCCGCCGCACCAAGGCTAAGGCGCACCTCCTCGCGAACGGCATCAACGACGGCGGCAGGCAGTCCGGCCAGGACGGCCACGCGGGCATGCAGGCTCTGGGCGAAGTCCAACTCACCGCGCATGGCCGCCTCTGTGACCGCAGCGACTTCCTCGCGTTTGCCTGCATGAGCTGCCAGCAGCTCAATGACCTCCTGCTGGATCAGGGTTGAATCCACGTCCATGATCAGGAACTTCCGGGCGGCTTGGCGCAGGCTTCCGGGAACAATGGCCGTGTCCACCCCGGCCTCGGCAGCTTCTGCAACCAGCCGCCTCACTGTCAAAAGGCCCGCTTCCGTGTCGGCGTCCACCATAAGATCGGCCGTGTGCACACCGAAGCGCTCGTCGCCGCGCTGTGATTCCGATGACACTGAGGCGCCGGCGTCAGCCAGTACCTTGAGCACATTTTCCAGTGATTCGGGGGACAAATTCACGCCGTAGCTGACTGCAGCCAAGTTCGAAGTCATGGCCTCAATCCTACTGAGGGGTGCTACGTGCATCCGAATTCGTTTCCCCTCGTAAACGAGCAGAATGTCCGGTTATCAGTCACAGCTATTTTTGTCCTAGTGTCTACTGCTATGAGTGATGTTCTGGAATTGGCTTCCGTCAGCGTTGTCCGAGGCAAGAAGACCCTGTTGGACAAGGTCGACTGGGAAGTCAACGAAGGCGAACGCTGGGTCATCCTGGGACCTAACGGCGCCGGCAAGACCACCCTCCTCCAGATAGCTGCCGCCCGCATGCACCCGAGCAGCGGCAGGGCCGGGATCCTCGACGAAACCTTGGGGCGCGTCGATGTCTTTGAACTCCGTCCCCGCATCGGCCTTTCTTCGGCAGCACTCGCCATCCAGATTCCCGAACACGAGAACGTCCTGAACGTTGTGGTCACGGCAGCCTACGGCGTCACCGGACGCTGGCGTGAAGGATACGAACGCGACGACGAACGCCGTGCCTTCGGCTTGCTCAACGACTGGGGGATGGGTCCCTTGTTGAACCGCACCTTTGCCACCCTGTCCGAGGGCGAACGCAAGCGCGTCCAAATTGCCCGCGCGCTGATGACCGACCCCGAACTGCTGCTGCTGGACGAGCCCGCCGCAGGCCTCGACCTCGGCGGGCGGGAAGAACTGGTCCATAAGCTCGGTGAACTCGCCAGCGACGAAGCCGCTCCGGCGATGGTCCTTGTCACTCATCACCTTGAAGAAGTACCGCCTGGATTCACGCACGCCATGCTGCTCCGCGAAGGCGGAGTGGTGGCTGCTGGTCCCATCAAGGAAGTCCTTACGGACGAACACCTCAGCAAAACCTTCGGCCTGGCGCTGGACGTTTCGGAAAACGCCGGCCGCTACACGGCCACGGCCCGCCGCTAGACGGGTCGCGTAGTCAACAATGGAGATCCTTAGCAGCATCCTGGTCTTTTTCGCGGGCCTGTGGGCCGGCACCATCAACGCGGTAGTCGGTTCCGGCACCCTGGTAACCTTCCCCGTGCTCATAGCCCTTGGTGTCACTCCGGTGGTCGCTTCCATGAGCAACGCGATGGGACTCGTGGCCGGCACGGCAGCGGGAGCCTGGGGCTACCGACGCGAACTGGCAGGCCGTGGCAGGCAGCTGATGAAACTACTGCCAGCCTCCTTGCTGGGGGGAATCACCGGCGCGTGGCTGCTGCTGCACCTGCCGGATAAGGTCTTCCACTACGTAGCACCCGTCCTTCTGGTCCTTGCCCTCCTCATGGTGCTGTTCCAGCCCAAACTGCAGGCATGGGTCCGCAGCAGGGAAGAGAATCCGGAACACGCCATCCGGGACCGCAGCCACGGATTCCTCCTGGTGGTCCTCGTTTATCTGGCTGGCGTGTACGGCGGCTATTTCGTTGCTGCGCAGGGCATTCTCCTGGTGGGCATCCTCGGAGTGTTCCTCACCGGAACCATGCAAAACGCCAATGCCATGAAGAACATCCTGGTACTGGGCGTCAACATGGTGGCGGCAATTTCATATCTGATCTTCGCCTTTGACCGCATTAATTGGCTGGTTGTCCTGCTCATCGCAATCAGCTCAACCATTGGCGGACTCGTCGGTTCCAAGGTAGGCCGGAAGCTGTCTCCCAAGGTCCTCCGGGCAGTGATCTTCACCCTCGGCATCGTGGCCTTGGGCTTCATGGTCGCCAACCTGCTGAAATAATCACCCGGTGACATTCCATTATCTTGAGTCCGCCAACGATCCCCGAGTGACGGACTACACCACGCTCACCGATGTACACCTGAGGAAGCTGCGCGAGCCCCGGGAAGGCATGTACATCGCCGAATCTTCCAAAGTCCTCCGCAGGGCACTCGGTGCAGGCCACCAGCCACGTTCCTTCTTCCTTGCTGAGAAGTGGCTGGAGGACCTCGACGACGTCTTCCGGGCTCATCCTGATATTCCGGTCTTCATCGGCAAGGCCTCCTTGCTGGAAGAAATCACCGGGTTCCACCTGCACCGCGGAGCCATGGCTGCAATGCACCGGCCGGCTCCCGTCCCGTTGTCGGACCTCTTGGCCAACGCGCAGCGGATCGCCGTCCTGGAGGACATCGTGGACCACACCAACGTGGGTGCCATCTTCCGCTCTGCCGCTGCGCTTGGAGTGGATGCGGTCCTCGTGTCGCCACGGTGCGGGGACCCTCTGTACAGGCGCAGTGTTCGCGTCAGCATGGGCACGGTGTTCCAGGTTCCATGGGCGCGTCTGGAGAGCTGGCCGGGTGATCTGGAGCAACTGAAGGAACAGGGCTTCACAGTGGCGGCCATGGAGCTGACCGATGATGCCTTGGACTTGGACGATTTGGCGGCAAGGAACTTCCCCAAACTGGCTCTGGTGCTTGGCACCGAAGGGGCGGGCATGAGCGAGGAGACGTTGGCCGCCGTCGATCTCGCCGTCAAGATTCCCATGCGTCCGGGCGTCGACTCACTCAACGTCGCAGCAGCCTCGGCAGTGGCGTTCTGGGAACTCCGCCCGCGAGACTGAGCCCGGTTAGTCCGGGCAACCCGTTTCCGCTATGATTGGTTGTTGGCCCGGCCGCTGGAATGTTCGCATTGCAGCAAAGGTCCACCTCCATTCATACCTGGCAGCTGGCAAAATCCAGTTGCGCGAACAAAAGGTCCCATTATGAAGTCTGATATCCACCCGAAGTACGAAGCTGTTGTTTTCAACGACCTGGCTTCCGGTACGCAGTTCCTGACCAAGTCCACCGTGTCTTCCTCGAAGACCATCGAGTGGGAAGACGGAAACACCTACCCGGTTATCGACGTCGAAATCTCTTCGGAGTCCCACCCGTTCTACACGGGCAAGCAGCGCATCATGGACTCCGCTGGCCGCGTCGAGCGCTTCAACGCTCGCTTCAAGGGCTTCGGCGGCAAGAAGTAACTCACTTCACCCCATGGCTTTTCAAGGCCCGTATTGCTGGTTTTCCGGCAATGCGGGCCTTTGCGTTTTCCGGCAAGATGGACCCCATGACTTCCCATCCGGCTCCGGAACCGCACACCCACGACGACGACGCGCACCTTCACGGCGAATATAAAGTCCCCGGCGGCAAACTCGTGGTGGTGGATCTGGAAGTGGCCAATGGCCGTTTCTCCAAGGTATCGCTGAGCGGTGACTTTTTCCTGGAGCCCGATGAGGCCCTTGAGGACATCAATCGAGCACTTACAGGCCTCCAGGAGAATTCAACAGCGACAGAAATTGCCGCGGCGGTTAACGCCGGATTGCCTGAGGACGCCGTCCTGTTCGGGTTCTCCGCCGAGGCGGTGGCCGTGACAGTCCGCCGCGCGCTTTCCAAGGCGACGGGCTGGGCGGACCACCAGTGGGAAGTCATTCCACCTTCTGTATTGCCCACGCAGGTGAACGTGGCGTTGGATGAGGTCCTCACGGAGGAAGTAGGAGCAGGGCGGCGTAATCCCACTTTGCGGTTCTGGGACTGGGAAGAACCGTCCGTTGTCATTGGCAGCTTCCAGTCGGTACGGAACGAGGTGGATCCCGACGGCGTTTCCAGGCACGGAATCACGGTGGTACGCCGCATTAGTGGTGGCGGCGCCATGTTCATGGAAGCCGGCAACTGCATCACCTATTCGCTGTACTTGCCGCAGACGCTGGTGGATGGAATCAGCTTCGCTGACTCCTACGCCTTCCTGGATGCCTGGGTCATGGCTGCGCTTGAGAAGCTGGGCATCTCCGCCTTCTACGTGCCCTTGAATGACATCGCCACCGATCAGGGCAAGATCGGAGGTGCAGCACAGAAGCGGCTCGCCAACGGCGGCATGCTCCATCACGTCACCATGAGCTACGACATTGACGCCGACAAGATGGTGGACGTCCTGCGCATCGGCAAGGAGAAACTATCGGACAAGGGAACCCGGAGTGCCAAGAAGCGGGTGGATCCGTTGCGGCGCCAGACAGGTCTTGCACGCTCGGCAATCCTTAAGGCCATGCAGGATGTCTTCACAGAACGTTACGGTGCTGTGGAAACCCGACTCGCCGACAACGAGCTCGACGAAGCAAGGCGGCGTGTGGACGCGAAGTTCGGCACTGAGGAATGGCTGAACCGGGTTCCCTAGGTCCTGTGCGGTCAGACGGCCGCTTGGGCTGTCAAAGCCCGCAGCAAGTGGCTCCGTTGCTCGATGACGATGCGGCGCAAGGCACGGGGAGCGTCAACGTGGTTACGGAGCCAATGGTCAGCACGCACCAGTACCGGGTGATCAGTAGGCCGCACGCCTTCCGGCAGGTCCTGGGCTCCCGGGAAGAGGCCACGGACAATCCGGCCCGCAATTTCAATGCTGCGTTCGGACCACACACGCTCAAGGCACTCAAAGTAGGGCTCAACGTAGCGTTCCAGAAGGTCTCGGGGAGCCGTAACGAAGCCAGTTATCGTTGCGCTGAGGATCTCATTGGAAAGGCCCGTGCTGTTGACCGCGGAATCCCACGCAGCCGCCTTGACCGATGCGTCCGGTCGGGCTGCTGAGGCCAAGGCGTGGCCCTCCCTGCCCGACGCTGTCTTATCAGCCTCAAGCTCGCGGTCCAGCTCGGCCAGTGTCGCCTGCCCGTGGGCCGCCAACGCCTGCCAGAGGCTCCATCGCAATTCGGCGTCCACGGCCAGACCCTCCACCACAGTGGTGCCCTCCAGGATTGCCCGCACGAGGGTTAGCTGGCTGTCGCCGTGCCTGGATACGTCGGCCAAAGTCCTGGCCCATGCCAGTTGCGGGTCAGAGCCGGGAGCAGCAGACATCAACTGCTCAGCGGCCACCGCCAGGAAATCTTTTCGCACGCCTTCGCGTGTCGCCGAGGGTACATAGCGCTCGATGGCGCTGGCAGCGTTGCCCAACACGTTCAGCAGGACACCTATGCCCGTTTCCGAAGGCGCGAACTGCTCGACGGCGGAAACGTAGCGGGCCGCTGGGGTAACTCCGTCCCGGGCCGAATCCCAGAGCGCGGTCCAGCATAAGGCGCGCGCCATGGGGTCCGAAATCTTGTCCAGGGATGTCCGCACAGTGTGTTCCGACTCGGGGTCCAGCCGCACTTTGACGTAGCTCAGGTCGTCATCGTTGACCAGGAGCAGCGCCGGCCGGCGCTTTCCATTCAAGGCGGTTACCAGCGTACGTGGACCGTCAGCGTCCACCTCGATGCTTTCAGTCCTTACCAAGGCGCCGGCTGAGTCGACGTCATACAAGCCCAGCCGCATACGATGTGGACGGAGTTCCTGATGGCCGGTCAGGGGATCGATGGCCTCTTGTTGGAGGGTCACGGCCCCGAAGACTCCGCCATCCTCCACGATCTCAGCGGCAATGGTGGAGATACCGGATGTCTGCAGCCACTGGTGTGCCCAATCAGCCAAGTCCCTGCCGGAGGCATCGCCAAGGGCCTGGAGGAGGTCCTGGAGGGACGTGTTACCGAATTCATGATCCCGAAAGTACTGACGGGACCCCTTGATGAAAGCATCAAAACCGACATAGGCCACCAACTGCTTCAGTACCGAGGCGCCCTTGGCATACGTGATGCCGTCAAAGTTCTGCTTGGCGGCCTCGAGGTCAGGAATGTCCGCGACGATCGGATGCGTTGTGGGTAGTTGGTCCTGCACATAAGCCCATGCTTTGCGCTTGCTGGCGAAATTCACCCATGCAGTGTCCCAATCCGTAGCCCGGTCTACACCCAGGGTTCCCATGTAGTCCGCGAATGACTCCTTGAGCCAGAGATCATCCCACCAGTTCATGGTCACGAGGTCACCGAACCACATGTGGGCCATCTCGTGCATCAGCGTATTGGCTCGGGCTTGGTACTGGGCATCTGTGGCGCGCGAAGCGTAGACGTACTTTTCCGTGAACGTCACCAGCCCGGGGTTTTCCATGGCGCCGAGGTTGTATTCGGGCACAAACGCCTGATCATACTTGCCCCATGGGTAGGGGTAGGCGAAGAGCTCGTTGAAGAATGCCAGTCCATTCTTGGTCAGCCGGAACAACTCGTCGGCGTCGAAGGAGTCCGCCAAGGAGGCCCGGCAGAAAAGTGCCAGCGGGACGTCAAGGCGGGTGCCGTCGTCGAGCGTTGTTGCCCAGTGATCTTCGGCTTTAAAGTAAGGGCCCGCGAGCACAGTGGTGATGTAGGTGGACATTCGCTTGGTGGTGGCAAAATCCCATTGCGCGGCACGTGGATCACCCGGTATGGGCGTGCGGGCCTCTTCCACCCCGTTGGATGCGACTTCCCAAGCAGCGGGAGCGATGACGTGGAAAGTAAACTCAGCTTTGAGGTCGGGCTGTTCGAAATTGGCGAAGACGCGACGGCTGTCCGCGGGTTCATACTGCGTGTAGAGGTAGCATTCGCCGTCGGCGGGATCCACAAAGCGGTGCATGCCTTCGCCGGAGCGGCTGTAGAACGCCGTCCCGGTCACAGTAACGGTGTTTTCGGCCTTGAGGCCTTCCAGGATGATCCTGTCCCGGTCCACCACTGATCCAACATCAAGAGACTGCCCGTTCAACTGCACTGACTCGACTCCGCCGCCGATGAAATCCAGGAAGGTGGCGGAGCCGGGGGCGGCTGAGAAGGTGATGGTACTCGTGCTCGGATATCCGGCGACGGCGGGATCTGCCGCGTCGCGGAGATCAAGCGTGACGTCGTAGCTATGGGTGGTGATCAGGGCTGAACGGGTGGCGGCTTCATCGCGCGACAGATTGTGATTCGACACACAGCTATCTAATCATGATCCACGCGGCCCCCAAGCCCAGCGATGCTATGAGCAACCACGAACCCAACGCCACCAGAATTGCGCGCCCTCCTGTGTGAATCAGGGTGCGCACGCGAACCGCCGAACCAAGCCCGAACAGGGCAATTGCCAAAAGGATGTCCTGAAGAGCAGCAGCGATCTCCAGCCCTGCCGCCGGCGCCCAACCCAAGGAGCGGACGACCACCATGGACAGGAAGCCGATCACGAACAGCGGGACAATCGGCGGGAACCGCCCCTCAACGCCGCTGGCTGCGTCGCCCGTCCCGTTGCTGCGTTCCCTGACATGGCGAATACGCTGGTGCACCCCGGCTGCTGCCGCAACGGGCGCCAGCAGGACCACGCGTGTCAATTTCACGACGACGGCGATCGCCAGCGCCGAGGTACCCGCGGTTTGCGCCGTGGCAACCACCTGGCCGACGTCATGCACGGAGGCACCGGTCCATGCGCCGAATTGTTCGGGATTGAGGTTTAACGGGTGCATGAGAAGTGGGAGGACGCCGATTGCAAGGGTGCCGCACAGTGTCACAAGCGCCACGGGGAGCACCGTGTCTTGATGCTTGATACGGCGCACAGCTGCCATTGCGCCAATCGCGGAGGCACCGCAGATTGAGAAACCCGTGGCGATGAGGAGGGCAGCTTCTCCAGGGAGCCGCAGCAGACGCGCCAGTCCATAAGTTCCTGCGAAGCTCACCAGGACAACACCGGCGATCAGGAGCAGGGATAACCACCCCAGGCCAAGGACGTCGCCGATGCTGACCTTGAGGCCCAAAAGCACGATTCCGGCACGCATGAGGTGCTTTCCACCGAAGTCCAGGCCGGGTCGGGCGCGCCCCGCGGTCAACACGGCCGTGGCCGGTATATTTGCTGAAAGCAGGCCCAAGGCAACAGCAAGTGTCATGGCCGGAAGCGCCGGAAAGACAGTGTGGATGGCGAAGGCAAGACCCGTTGCGGCGATGCTCAGGACCAACCCGGGTCCCAGCCGGGACAGCTGGGGCGCAAGACTGTTGAAGGGCATGCCTCAACCCTGCCGGATGGGGGCACGGAAGGCGAACCGGGAGTACCCGGAAACGGCCACACAACCAGCGCGAAATGCGCTCGACTCAAAAAGGTGATTACCTGAATCCCATGTCTGACCTATTCCAGGATTACTCCGAGGCCGCCGCGCGCAGCGGCGCCTATGACGAGATGTTTGCCCAGGGCCACGTTGCCAGAAGATCCTATGGTCAGGTTTCCGGGGCTCTCCGCGAGCTTTCCCTGGCGGACGTCACCGCCCGGGCCGATTCCATGGCCCGAACCTTCCTGGATCGTGGCGTGACGTTCGACTACGCGGGGGAGGAGCGGCCGTTTCCCCTGGACATAGTCCCGCGCGTCATTCCTGCCGATGAGTGGGATGTACTGGAGCGCGGCGTCGCCCAGCGTGTCAAGGCCCTCGAAGCATTCCTGAACGATGTCTACGGGCGAATGGCAGTAGTAACAGATGGCGTAATTCCGCGGCAGCTTGTGACCACCAGTGCACATTTCCACCGCGCAGTGCACGGCTTCGAACCCTCGGGTGGCGTGCGCGTCCATGTTTCGGGCATTGACGTTGTCCGGGACGCCGCTGGCACCTTCCGCGTACTGGAGGACAACGTCCGTGTACCTTCGGGCGTCAGTTACGTTTTGGAGAACCGTCGGGCCATGGCCAAGGGGTTGCCCGAGGCATTCGGCCAGCAACACATCCGGCCTGTGGAGGAGTACCCTCGCCGGCTCCTCTCTGCCCTGCGTAAGACCGCTCCAGCAGGCGTGGATGATCCCACCGTGGTGGTCCTGACACCGGGCGTCTTCAACAGCGCCTACTTTGAGCACACCCTCCTCGCAGGACTCATGGGCGTGGAGTTGGTGGAAGGCCGTGACCTCATCTGTCGAGGCAACCGCGTATACATGCGGACCACTGCCGGTGAACAGCGCGTGGATGTCATCTACAAACGCATCGATGATGACTTCCTGGATCCGCTGCAGTTCCGCTCGGATTCCATGCTCGGCTGCCCGGGATTGGTTAACGCCGCCCGCGCCGGGGGAGTGACCATCGCCAACGCCGTGGGTAACGGCGTGGCCGACGACAAGCTCGTGTACAGTTACGTGCCTGACCTCATCCGGTACTACCTCCACGAAGAGCCAATCATCGCCAATGTCGACACATTCCGGCTTGAGGAAAAGGAAGCCAGGGAGCACGTTCTTGACCGCCTTGACGAGCTGGTGGTCAAGCCCGTTGACGGATCAGGTGGCAAGGGATTGGTCATTGGGCCGGATGCCACGAAGGACGAGCTCGACGCCCTGCGCAAGCGCGTCATCGCCGATCCCCGTGGCTGGATCGCACAGCCTGTCCTGCAGCTCTCCACGGTGCCGACGCTCTCCGGAGACAAGTTTGGCCCCCGCCACGTGGACCTGCGTCCTTTTGCAGTCAACGACGGCGACGACGTCTGGGTCCTGCCTGGAGGCCTCACCCGGGTGGCGCTCAAGGAAGGGTCCTTGATAGTGAACTCCAGCCAAGGCGGCGGTTCCAAGGACACGTGGGTTTTGGCCGATTCTCCTCAACTGCCTGCCGAGGTCTTACCCCGCCAGTCCGTGACGGTCCGCGAGCAGGTATCCGTGTGGCCGGTGGAAAGCAACTGGCGGGACCGCCAAACGGAGCAACAGCAGTGAACGCGCTCCACCAACACTTGAACTTCGACATGCACCACGCGAAGGAGGCAGTTCCATGCTGAGCCGCATTGCTGAGTCACTCTTCTGGATCGGACGTTACGTAGAGCGCGCCGACGGTACTTCCAGGATTTTGGATGTGCACCTTGAGCGCCTGAACCACCTGCCACTGGAAGAACAGCGCAGCGTAGCCAGGGAGCTCCTTGCCGTCATGGGTGCTAAACCCCAGAGCGAAGACTTTGGCCTTCCCGAACTCCTTCATGCGTTGGCCTACGACAAACACAGCGCGTCCTCCATCGCCGGATCGCTTGGTGCAGCCCGCGAGAATGCACGGCGCGCCCGCGAAACTGTTTCCCAGTCACTCTGGGAAAGCCTCAACACCACCTATTACGGCCTGAACCAACACCGCAAGGACGTTGTGGGTACTTACCGTTTCTGCAACTGGGTTTTGGAGCGGACCGCCATGGTCCGGGGTCTGGCCGACACCACTGTCAGCCATGACGAGAGCTGGTTGTTCATGGTGCTCGGACGCTCCCTGGAACGGGCCGATATGACAGCCCGCATGCTGTCCACCCGCGATGTCCAGTCTGCTGGAATGTCGTGGGTCAACATGTTGAGGTGTGCGGGAGCCTATGAATCGTTCATTCGAACCCGCCGGGCAGCGTTCGGAGATCAGCACGCGGCGGAATTCCTGCTCCTGGACCGCTTGTTCCCGCGTTCCATTGTCTATGCGTTGCGCGACGCCGACGAGTGCCTCGCCAAATTGGATCCGTCCGCGCAGCGTGTGGGGTTCATCAACGATGCCCGGCGAATTGTGGGCCAGGCCCGGACCTTCCTTGAATTCCACCGCACAGACGATCTCATGTCCGAATTGCCCGAACACATGGAACGTGTACAGAAGGCTGTAACGCAGGCCTCGGACGCAATTTCCCGTAAGTACTTCAATCAGGCTGACGAGCACGCCTGGGTGGGAGAAGTTTCATGACCCGGCTAAGCATCGTTCACAAGACTGCCTACAAGTACAACCGCCGCGTGACCTTGTCCTACAACGAGGCCCGGATGACGCCCCTGACGGATGGCCAGCAGGTTGTCCTGGAGGCCTCGCTGAAGGTCTCACCCAACCAGGCTTCTGTCAGCAACTACCGTGACTACTGGGGAACGCGGGTCACCGCGTTCGACATGCAAATGCCGCATGAGAGTCTTGAGGTCCTCGCGACGGCCACCGTTGAAGTGCACCGCACGGAACGGGTGGCCACCGACGATGACATTGTGGGATGGGACGTCATCGCTTCGGACAAGGTCCAGGACGAATTCAGCGACTGGTTGCCGCAGTCCCGGCTCAGCGGGCCAGGCGAGGAAGTCCTGGAGATTGTTCCGGATATTGTCAAGGGAATGAACCCCCATGAGGCGGCGCTTGCGATCTTCGCATGGATGGCTGGTGAGATGACCTACATGAAGGGCACCACCGGGGTCACCACGAATGCGGAACAAGCGTGGTCCCAGCGCCAAGGAGTGTGCCAGGACCTCGCGCACCTGGCAATCGGTGCCCTGCGCTGCAGCGGCATTCCTGCCCGCTACGTTTCGGGTTACATCCACCCCCGCTCCTCGGCGGACATCGGCGAAACTGTTGCCGGCCAATCACACGCCTGGCTTGAATGGTGGGATGGCGAATGGCGCAGCTGGGACCCCACCAACCACAAGCCGGCAGGTGACTACCATGTCACCGTGGCCCGGGGTCGTGACTATCGCGATGTTCCCCCGCTGAAGGGCATCCTGTCCGGTGGAGGCGGCTCAGGGCTTACCGTTTCGGTGGAGATCACCCGCCTCGCGTAAGTATTCTCGAACAGATGAGGCCCTTAAGAGCCGATCTTAAGGGCCTTATCTGTGCTCAAACTCTTCTACCAGGGGGAAGGCTTGTAGTCCTTGAGGAAGACACCATACTGGTCCTCGCCCTTTTCGCCCATCACTATGGGGTCGTACACACGCGCAGCGCCGTCCACCAAGTCCAACGGAGCGTGGAATCCTTCTTCCATAAGCCGGACTTTGGTGTAGTGCGGCCGTTCGTCAGTAATCCAGCCGGTATCTACTGCGGTCATGAGAATGCCATCGGAATCCAGCATTTCCTGGGCGCTGGTCCGGGTCATCATGTTCAGCGCGGCCTTGGCCATGTTGGTGTGGGGGTGTCCAGGGCCTTTGTAGGCACGGGAGAACTGCCCTTCCATGGCTGAGACGTTGACGATGTATTTCCTATGGGCCGTGGATCGCTTCATGGCCTCGCGAAGGCGGCTTACCAACAGGAAGGGTGCCGTGACGTTGCACAGCTGGACTTCGAGCATCTCCAAGGGATCCACCTCGTCCACCACCTGGGTCCAGCTGTTAATGGACGCGAGGTCCGGAACCAGGCCACCGGCATCGATCGCCGTTCCGGATTCAATTCGCTCCAAGGATGCCGATCCAGTGGACAGCGCCAGTGACGTGATCGCGTCGCCCGCCAGGACCGGGTGTTCAGTGACGCTGCTGGCGAGGGCAAGCGGGTGTTTGTCA
The DNA here is from genome assembly GCF_031180005.1 of Paenarthrobacter sp. Taxonomy (NCBI): domain Bacteria; kingdom Bacillati; phylum Actinomycetota; class Actinomycetes; order Micrococcales; family Micrococcaceae; genus Paenarthrobacter; species Paenarthrobacter sp. Next base: position 42,401 of record NZ_JAPSHI010000013.1, read on the forward strand.
TGCGCATGACCGAAGGTCACCAGCTCGGGGCCACCGTTGACAGCTTCAAGGGCCGCAGGCAGCGGCTCGTCCTCTGCGTCGACCAAGGGCTTGTACGCGTTGCCGGAGCGCCGCACGGTCTGGGCTGCGTTGTTTATGATGATGTCCAACGGGCCGGCCTCGTTGAGCGAGTCGGTCAACGCCATGACTTGTGCCGGATCACGGAGGTCTATGCCAACAATCCTGAGCCGGTGGAGCCACTCGCCGCTGTCTTCCATGGCAGCAAAGCGCCGCGCGGCGTCCTTGGGGAAGCGGGTAGTGATGGTGGTGTGGGCTCCATCCCTGAGCAGGCGCAACGCGATGTACATGCCGATCTTGGCGCGTCCGCCGGTCAATAAGGCCCTGCGTCCCGAGAGATCCGTGCGGGCATCCCGCTTGCTGTGGCTGAAGGCAGCGCATTCGGGACAGAGCTGGTGGTAAAAGGCATCAACCTGCGTGTAGTGCTTCTTACAGATGTAGCAGGGACGCGAGCGGAGGAGGTGCCCGGCGATCTCGCCAGTGGTTGAAGGCGCCAGTTTGTTGCCGCGGGTTTCGTCGTCAATGCGGTCCGGCGCGGCGGTGGCCGTCAGTGCGATGACGGCGCGGTCAGCCTCGGCAATCGAGTCGCGTTTGGTGACACGGCGGTGGCGTTTGACGGCTTTGAACATCTTGCCGGTGGCACGGCGGACAGCAACGTAGTCCGGGTGCTCTTCGTCGTAGACGTGGATCGTGGTCAGAACCTTGAGGCAGGCCTGGATCTCTTCAGGCGTCAGATCGGTGGAGCTCATTGACCTGATTTTACAGCCTTGGGAGCCTGTGGCCTGCCTCGGGTTCTGTCAGCGCCGGCGGGGTACGTTCGGGCTAATGCGAGGCGCCCTGGGCTGCGGCGTCCGCCACGCGTGACTGGATGCCCGCCGCTACCTTTTCGGCGGAGTCGCGGATGTCGGGATCATCATGGGTGGCCGCCTTGACAGCTTCCGGCAGCCCTCGGCGATGTTGCGCCGACAGAGCGAGCTCTGCTTCACCAGGCTCTGGAACAACTTGGCCCTTGGCCAACACCGTAATACCGGACTCCGTGACTTTATAGCCCCGAGCCTTATCCAAGGCAGGGTCCAGACCGATGGCCGCACCGGCGGGGACCTTGACGTTCTTGTCCAGGATTGCCCGCTTAATCACTGCACCTTCGCCGACTCGGACCTTATCCATCAGAACAGAGTCCTGGACGCGACTGCCGGCCGCAACATAGGCGTCGTTGGAGAGCACGGAACCTTCGACGATGCCGCCCGAAACCACCACGCCGCTGGCAACAATGGAATCGAGGGCCGTTCCCACCGTGTTGTTCTCGCCACGGACAAACTTTGCAGGCGGCGAGATGCTCTGGCGCGTGTAGATCGGCCACTCGGAGTTGTACAGGTTGAAGATCGGCACGGGGGAGATGAGGTCCATATGTGCGTCGTAGAACGAATCGATGGTACCGACATCGCGCCAGTAGGTCCGGTCGCGTTCGGTGGCACCGGGGATGTCATTGAGCGTGAAGTCGTACACGCCGGCTTCACCCTGATCCACGAAGTACGGAATGATGTCCCCGCCCATGTCGTGCTTGGTATCGAGTCGTTCCGCATCCACATGCAGGGCCTCTACGAGGGCGTCTGCATTGAAGACGTAGTTGCCCATGGAGGCGAGGAACTGCGTTGGGTCGGCTGCCAGTCCGGGGGTGCTGGCCGGCTTTTCCACGAAGGCCGCAATCTTCTGGGGATCGTTCTGGTCTACCTCGATGACACCAAACTGGTTGGCCATGTTCAGTGGCTGCCGCACTGCAGCAACTGTCGCTTTGGCACCGCTGGCGATGTGCTGCTCCACCATCTGGGAGAAGTCCATGCGGTACACGTGATCAGCGCCGACCACTACCACAATGTCCGGGGCGTCGTCATGGATGAGGTTCAGCGATTGATAAATTGCGTTGGCACTGCCTAGGAACCAGCTCTTGCCCACGCGCTGCTGCGCCGGAACGGAAGCTACATAGCGGCCCAGTTGCGTTGACATACGCCAGGTTTCCGAGATGTGCCGGTCGAGGCTGTGCGACTTATACTGCGTCAGCACGACGATTTTCAAATATCCCGAATTAACGAGATTGGATAGTGCAAAGTCAATTAACCTGTAGCCGCCTGCGAACGGAACCGCGGGCTTGGCCCGATCCGCCGTCAGCGGCATGAGTCGGTTGCCTTCTCCGCCTGCCAATACGATTGCCAGAACTTTCTTCAACGCCATGGTCACAGCTCCCCGTACGTCTTCGTATCCCCCAAAAGTCCGATTTTCCGGACTCTTTCACACTAGAACACATACGCCGGAACGACTACGTTGGTTAGCGTGCGAATAGACATTGTGACTAAAGAATTCCCTCCGGAAATTTATGGCGGTGCCGGTGTCCACGTTGCCGAGCTCAGCCGGGTGCTGGCAAAGCACGTCGACCTTCACGTCCGGGCGTTCGGCGCGCCCCGTGATGCCGACTATCACGGGGCTTCCGTGGCGTCCTACGCCACGCCCGAAGACCTCGGCGATGCCAACGCCGCCATCCAGACCCTCGGCGTGGACCTGAGGATAGTTCCGGACATTGCGGGAGCGGACCTCGTCCACTCGCACACCTGGTACGCCAACATGGCCGGCCATCTCGCGTCGCTGCTTCACGGCATTCCGCACGTGCTCAGCGCTCACAGCCTGGAGCCCCTGCGCCCATGGAAGGCTGAGCAGCTTGGAGGCGGCTATGCGCTGTCCTCTTGGGTGGAAAAGGCGGCGTATGAGGCAGCCGCCGCAATCATCGCCGTTTCCGATGGCATGCGTCAGGATATCCTCCGCAGTTACCCCAACGTGGATCCCGACAAGGTCCGCGTGGTCCACAACGGCATCGATGTCTCCCTGTGGGAGCGTGATGAAGAGGATGACGCGATCCGTGCGCTTGGTATCGATCCGGCCAAGCCCAGCGTGGTCTTTGTGGGCCGCAATACCCGCCAGAAGGGGGTGCCGTACCTGCTCCGTGCAGCGTCAAGCCTGCCGGAAGATGTCCAGCTGGTCCTTTGCCTCGGGGCTGCGGACACTCCCGAGCTTGCCGCAGAAACTGCACGCCTTATTGAAGAACTGCAGGCCAAGCGGGAGGGTGTCATCCTCATCGAGCGCATGCTGCCCCGGAGGGAGCTTATCCAGGTCCTCAGCCATGCCACCGCCTTCGCCTGCCCTTCGATTTACGAGCCCCTGGGCATCGTGAACCTCGAAGCGATGGCATGCGGTGCCGCAGTGGTGGCAAGTGCCACGGGTGGCATTCCGGAGGTGGTCCAGCATGGCGAAACCGGGCTTCTCGTCCAACTGGAGCAGGTCACTGACGGGACCGGGACGCCATTGGATCCCGGGAAGTTCGTCAGCGACTTCGCTGCGGCCCTGAACGAGGTGGTGGCCGATCCTGCGCGCGCCCGTGAGATGGGCATTGCTGGACGACGCCGTGCGGAAGAACACTTCTCCTGGGAGTCCATCACTGAAACAACCCTTGAGGTCTACCGATCAGTCCTGCGCTAGATCCTAGCCTCCCGCTAGCAGGCCAAACCTCGACGGCGCCGTCCCCCTTTGGTGGGGACGGCGCCGTCGTGCTTTACCAAAGTTCCGCAAATGTTCACCGTTTGGTGGCGGGGGGCTGCTAGCGCGACTTCTTGGCCTTCAGGGCAAGGAGCGTCTTCTCATCTGCAGGAGCGCTTCCGCTGGCCCGCAGCTCGCGGAAATGCTCACGCGCCTCATCCTGCCGGACGGCTTCTGCGCCGGTTGCGATGGCGGCGCGAAGATGCTCCGGGCCGTAGCCGAAGGCGTCGACGAGGTCTACGGCGTGCGGACGGATCTTGACCAGGAGTCGGTTGATATAGGTGCCAACGGTCCGGCCACGCTGCATCGAGAGCCTCCCGTTCATCAAGTACCAGGAGAGGTGCTTCTCGATCAGGGACAAGCCGAACAGGTCGCGCAGCCAGGTTAAGACGCGCTTGGTTCCCTCGTCTGTTACGTGGGTCAGGGCCTCGGTGAAGGCTTCCCACTGAAGAAGTTCCGCATGGGCCTGGGCCGCTTCGATGAGTTCGTGCTGGTGCTGGTTGAACAGGGCCGCGGCCTGGTGCTGTGGAAGTTTATTGGCTCCCTTCAGTGCAGCACCGACTTCGGCAACCATCGACTGAACGCGGTCAGCCAGGAGGGTGCGCTGGCCTTCCTCGTCCCGCAACGCCAAAGCCGCCTTCTGGACCGAGCCGGTATCAGCCACGAACTGGGCAACCTGCCGGAGGCCAGTCCGGTGCAGAGCCACACCCGCAGCCTGATCAACTACATAACGGGCAAGAACACCAAAGTCGGCGCTGCGGAATTCCTTCGCGTAGTCAGCCAGGAGCCGCTTGGCTACCAGCTGCAGCAGCACGGTGTTATCACCTTCAAACGTGACGTACACGTCGAGGTCCGCGCGCAAGGATGCAAAGCGGTTCTCGATCAGGAAGCCGGCTCCGCCACACGCTTCGCGGCACTCCTGCAAAGTGTCCAAGGCATGCCAGGTGCTAAGGGGCTTGAGCGCGGCCGCCAGCGTTTCCAGGTCCTGGCGGTCGCCATCCGTATCGTGTGCACCGGAGAAGACGTCGTCGAATTTCTGCAGGAGCTGTTCGTGGGCGAAGCTGGCTGCATAGGTAGTGGCCAAGCGCGTGAACAAGCGGCGCTGGTGCCGCTGATAGTCCAGCAGGACCTCTTCATCTGTGCTGGATGAGGCATTGAACTGGCGGCGCTCGGTGGCGTACTGAATAGCTGTCTTGAGGGCCAGCTTGCTGGCAGCAACAGCGGCTCCATCGAGGGAGACGCGGCCCTGGACCAGGGTGCCGAGCATGGTGAAGAAGCGGCGCCCCGGGCTCTCAATGGTGGAGGAGTACGTACCGTCCTCAGCGACGTCGCCGTAACGGTTCAGGAGGTTGGTCCGGGGGATGCGTACATCCGTAAAGTGCAGTCGGCCGTTGTCGATGCCGTTCAGTCCTCCCTTGATTCCGTCATCTTCACCGCCTATGCCCGGGAGAAATTCCTTGGTGACAGGATCGCGGAGTTCCACATAGAAGGCATGAACACCATGATTCACGTTCTTGGTGATCAGCTGGGCAAACACCACAGCGGCAAGGCCGTCGTTGGCTGCATTGCCGATGTAGTCCTTCCACGCCGCCCGGAAGGGTGTATTGATGACGAATTCCTGACTGGCTTCGTCGTAGGTCGCCGTGGTGGCAATGCTGGCAACGTCCGAGCCATGGCCCGTCTCGGTCATGGCAAAGCAGCCGGGAATCTCGAGGCTCATGATGCCGGGGAGCCACTTGTCCTGGTGTTCCACCGTGCCGAGGTGCATGACTGCAGAGCCGAAGAGGCCCCACTGGACGCCGGCCTTGATCTGAAGGGAGGGGTCTGCCGTGACGATCTCTTCGAAGCCTGCGATGTTGCCGCCGTGATCGTCAGAGCCGCCCAGCCGGGTGGGGAAGGCACGGTGGACTGTGTTGTTATCCACCAGGAACTTCAACTGCTCAAACACCCGGGCGCGGTGTTCGGTGTGGTGCAGGCCTTCGATCTTTTGCACCGCCGGGTTGCCTGCCACCTTGCGGGCTTCGTGGCGGATATGGGCCCATTTTCCAAGGAGCTGCTCGCCGAGGGCAGCGACGTCGACCACCGGGTCTCCGCCGGTGGCAGCTTCTTCGCGGCCGGAGGGTTGCTGGGCGGATGAGGCCCGATCCACTACTTCAGTCATGTTGCTTCCTTCTTTGGTTCCGACAACTGATGAGTCATTGCTGGTGTCACGTGCTGCTTTTGAGCTGCGGGGCGATGCCGAGGCACAGCCAATCCGTAATCTGCGCGGCCATGGTTGCCTGATTTGGCTTGGTGCTGCCGGCAGGACTTCCCAACCACATTTCTCCGGCGTTCCGAACGAGTCCGATAGCGGCCGTGGGCCAGTAGACGATGACCGCTTCTTTCTCTTCACCCAGGTGTTCCCGCATGGGAGTGGCGATCATGTCCGTAATTTGCTCGAAGAAGTTGCCCAGGGCCCCTGAGGCCGCGATGGCGTCCTGAGCTGAGGCCTCCCCGGGGGTAAGACGGGTGATGAAGGCGTACACGTTGGGGCTGGATTCGGCCATCTGCAGATAGGCGGAAACCATGGCGAAGAGTCCCTCCCGCGGGGTTTGCGCCAATTGTGCGGCCTCCCGCATGCGGCGTTGCATCTGCCCCAGCACGACTTCACCCATTGCTTGCTGAAGACCTGCTTTGTCCCCGAAGTAACGGTAGAAGACCGATTTGGATGTACCCGCGGAGCCGGCTATGTCCTCCATGGAGGCGTCGCTTCCGAGCCTATGAACAGCTTTTCGCGCGGCTTTGATGAGTTCGCGCCGGCGCTCCTCACGGTGGGACTGCCAGCGGGCCGCACGTCCATCTACCAAGGCTTCCGCCTCCGTGGCTGCAAGGACTTCAACGGCAACCCCTGCCGAGCCTGCGGCGCTTCCGGATTCTTCATCGCGACTGTTCACGATACCCAGCGTATCAGGTACGCTGGGTATCAGTAACTGGCATTGATCGAAGGAGACAAGCATGGCTACAGCAGACGTGACTACGGACGGGCCCTTGGAACCAACCTTTGGCCCGCCATCAACCCGCAAGGCGTTCATCGTGGGCGGCAACCGCATCCCGTTCGCACGAACCGGCGGCGCCTACGTAAAGTCCTCCAACCAGGACATGCTGACCGCGGCCTTGGAGGGGCTGGTGGCCAGGTTCGGACTCCAGGACGAACGCATCGGAGAGGTAGCGGCCGGGGCAGTGCTTAAGCACTCAAGGGACTTCAACCTCACCCGGGAAGCTGTCCTCGGTTCTGCTTTGTCGCCCGAAACCCCCGCTTACGACCTCCAACAGGCCTGCGCAACGGGCCTGGAGACCGTTCTTGGGTTGTCCAACAAGATCAAGTTGGGCCAGATTGATTCAGGAATCGCCGGTGGCGTGGACTCGGCATCGGATGCCCCGATCGCCGTGAGTGAGGGACTGCGCGAAATACTGCTCGACCTGAACAGGGCAAAGACCACCGTGCAAAAGCTGAAGATCATCGGCCGGATCCGACCCAAGGATCTGGCCCCCGATGCTCCCAACACCGGGGAGCCCCGCACGGGGCTGTCCATGGGCGAACACCAGGCCCTCACTACTGCGCAGTGGAAAATCTCCCGGGAAGCGCAGGACGAGCTGGCTTTTAGCAGTCACCGCAACCTGGCTGCCGCCTACGAACGGGGCTTCTTCGACGACCTGATCACCCCGTACCGTGGTCTAAACCGGGACTCCAACCTGCGCGCGGACACCACGTTGGAGAAGCTCTCAACCCTCAAGCCTGTCTTTGGCAAGAACCTTGGTTCCGAGGCAACCATGACCGCGGGCAACTCCACACCGCTCACGGACGGTGCATCAACCGTCCTCCTGGCCACCGAAGAATGGGCAGATGCCCACGGCCTGCCGAAGCTCGCCACAGTCTTGGATGGCGAAGCGGCCGCCGTCGACTTCGTTCACGGCAAGGACGGCCTCCTCATGGCTCCGGTCTTCGCGGTTCCCCGCTTGCTGGCTCGTCACGGACTCACTTTCGAGGACATCGACTTCTTTGAAGTCCACGAAGCCTTCGCCGGAACCGTCCTGAGTACCTTGGCCGCGTGGGAAGACGAAGAGTTCGGCCGGACGCGCTTGGGACTTGACGGCGCACTGGGAAAGGTGGACCGAGCCAAGCTCAATGTCAACGGCTCGTCGTTGGCTGCCGGCCACCCGTTTGCGGCCACGGGTGGCAGGATCGTAGCTTCACTTGCGAAGATGCTGCATGAGAAGGGCACCGTTAATGGTCGCCCGGCGCGGGGCCTGATTTCCGTCTGCGCCGCCGGCGGTCAGGGCGTTGTTGCGATTCTGGAAGCAGCATAGGGGGAGTGCGATGACAGACAAGTACACACAGCTGGTAAGTCAGGGACTAGGGAAGGACGTAGCTAAGAAGCTGGGCCTGCCGCAGCCCGTGGTGCTTCGACGCCACCAACCCGGCGCACCGCTCATCACGGGCCCGGTCTTGGTCAGTGGCGACAGTGCAGGGGCAGATGACATTGCCACCACCCTGCTTGGTTGGGGCCTGGACGTCCGCCGCAACGCGCTGCCCAAGGAGAAACTAGGGGCAATCATCCTGGTACTGGATTCAGTCCAGCACCCTGAGGACCTGGGAAAGTCAGTACTTACCGCCGGCGCATCCCTGCGCGACCTCTCGCCCAACGGCCGTGTCGTCACCATGTCTCGAACATCGCAGTCAGCCCGGACTCCGGCGTCTGCTGCTGCGCGGCAGGGCATTGACGGATTCCTGCGGTCCCTTGCCAAGGAACTACGCGCGGGAGCCACGGCCAACGGTATTCTCCTGGATGACCAGCTCGCGACCACCAGCCCATCGGCTCTGGGTGCCCTGCGGTTCTTCCTCTCGGGCCGCTCTGCTTATGTGGATGGACAGTTCCTGACCGTCCGCTCAACATCAGGCAGCTTGCCGAGTGACGCCGACAAGCCCCTCGCCGGGAAAGTAGCAGCGGTTACGGGTGCAGCGCGGGGGATCGGTGCAGCCATCGCCCGGACCTTGCACCGTGACGGGGCCAAGATCGTGGCAGTGGACATCCCGGCGGCCGGGGACCACCTTGCAGCTGTAGCCAACGAGGTACGCGGGACGGCCCTGCAGCTTGATATCAGCAGGGATGACGCCGGCCACCGCATCATCGAACATGCCGTGGAACGCCATGGCCGGCTCGACATCGTGGTACACAATGCAGGGATTACCCGTGATCGGCTGCTTGCCAACATGGACGAGGGCCGCTGGCAATCAGTCATAGCCGTCAACATCGCCGCCCAGCTGAGAATCAACGAGGCACTTCTGGCCTCGGAGCATTTCAAAGAATCGCCGCGCATTGTGTCGGTTGCCTCCACAAGCGGCATTGCCGGAAACAGGGGCCAGACCAACTACGGCGCATCCAAGGGTGGCGTCATAGGCATGGTGAGATCCACGGCGGCTCTGATGGAGCCTTTCGGCGGCACCATCAACGCGGTAGCTCCGGGTTTCATCGAAACGGAGATGACGGCCAGGATGCCCTTCGCGATCCGTGAGGCGGCCCGCAGGCTCAACTCCCTCAAGCAGGGCGGTCAGCCCCAGGATGTGGCAGAAGCCATCGCCTTCCTTTCAAGCGATGCTGCCGGCGGAATTTCCGGTGAAGTTCTGCGCGTGTGCGGGCAACAACTGGTGGGAGCATGAACCATCCCCAGCCTGTTGTCCTTGGTGAGCTCCCGTCACTCTCCAAGTTGTATGTCAACGCCGCAACCGCAGCAGCCCGCCGTCGGGTTCTGGGAGCATCCTCCGGGAAGAAGCGGCTTCCTGCGGTCAGCCACGAGGTCCGGGGCGTGCGGGCCGACGTGGAGAATCTGACCGCCTACCAACATTTGGTGGGTGAAACGGCCAGCGATACCCTCCCTGCCGGCTATGTTCATGCCCTGGCTTTTCCCGTTTCCATGAGCGTCATGAACCGTGAAGACTTTCCGCTGCCGCTTCTTGGCATGATTCATCTGAAGAACCGCATCGAGCAGCTGCTCCCCATCCAGTTCTCAGAGGAACTGGACATACGCGCCTGGGCGGAGGACCTTGCGGGCCACAGGGCCGGAACCCAGCTGGATGTAGTGGCCGAGGTCCGTGCCGGTTCCAGCGGGGACTTGCTGTGGCGCGGCGTGTCCACCTACTTGGCCAAAGGCGTCTTCCTGCCAGGTATCGACAAGCCAGGCAGTTCCAACGGCGCCTCCGGGGCGAGCGACTTTGTCCCTCCCAATCCCACCGCACTCTGGCAGTTGAATCTGGACACCGGCCGAAGTTACGCAGCGGTTTCCGGTGACTTCAATCCGATTCACCTAAGCGTCCTGTCGGCCAAGGCCTTGGGGCTTCGGGGATCCATTGCCCACGGCATGTACCTGGCCTCCCGGGCGCTGGCTGACGTGGGAGCAGTCAAATCGGACTCGTTCTCGTGGGACGTCACCTTCGAAGCCCCTGTGTTCCTTCCAGCGCGTGTTGCCTTGGACATCACTACCGTCCAGGGGGAGGCAGGCACGTGGGAACGCTCGGACTACGTGGCGTGGAATCCCCGCAGCGGTAGGCGGCACTTTGCCGGAAGTGTTGTTGCTTTGGCATAAGTTGCCATAACAAAAAATGGCGGCGGCCACCATCAGGTGACTGCCGCCATTTCTGAGTTATTGACGAGTAACAAAACAAGGCCCGAAATCCGTGGATTTCAGGCCTTGCGATGGTGCGCGGAGGGGGACTTGAACCCCCACCCCCTTTCGAGGACTAGCACCTCAAGCTAGCGCGTCTGCCATTCCGCCACCCGCGCAGGTGGTGTTCAGATGGTCCATTTTGCGCCTTGCGGCGCTTCACTTTCCTCCGAAGCAGCGAGAAAAACTCTAACACGGTTTCAGGTGGCTGAAAAATCGGCCCTGGTCCGGGAACATCCGATGTCACCCCGGCGCGTGCGCTTATCCACATTTCGGACGTCTCCCGCCACTGGTGGGTAGGCTGAGGGGACACGGGACGGAAACGCTGGGAAAACCACAGCGCTCGTCACCGGAACCTGCAGCCCAGCCACGCAAGGAGAGTTTCCATGTCTGTCATCCGCCCCGAAGACGAAGTTGTCCGGATCTGCCAGGAGCTCATCCGCATCGACTCCTCCAACTTTGGAGACGACTCGGGTCCGGGGGAGCGTGCGGCAGCCGAGTACACGGCAGGGCTGATCACCGAAGTCGGACTTGACGCCGAGATCTTCGAGTCCGCCCCGGGCCGCGCCAACGTGGTAACCCGCCTGGCCGGCGAAGACCCCTCGGCGGACGCCCTGGTGGTACATGGGCACTTGGACGTTGTCCCGGCCCTCAAGGACCAATGGAGTGTGGACCCGTTCAGCGGGGAACTGAAAGACGGCTTGGTGTGGGGTCGCGGGGCCGTGGACATGAAGGACATGGACGCCATGATCCTTTCAGTCATGCGTAACTTTGCCAGGACGGGCCGAAAGCCAAAGCGAGACATTATCTTCGCTTTCTTCGCGGATGAAGAGGCGGGCGGCACCTACGGTGCCAGATACGCCGTCGAGCACCGGCGCGAACTTTTTGACGGCGCCACTGAGGCGATCTCGGAAGTAGGCGGATTCTCCGCCACTATTGGCGGACAACGTACCTACCTGCTGCAGACTGCAGAGAAGGGGTTGTCCTGGTTGCGGTTGGTAGCGCACGGCCGGGCAGGTCACGGCTCCCAGATCAATACTGACAACGCCGTCACCCGGCTTGCCGCTGCCGTCACCAGGATCGGTGAACACAAGTGGCCTGTGGAATTGACGCCAACCACCCGACAGTTCCTGGACGGCGTCACCGAACTCACCGGCGTCGAGTTCGACGCCGATAACCCGGACATCCTTCTCAAGGAACTTGGTACTGTGGCCCGGTTCGTCGGTGCCACACTCCAGAACACCTCCAACCCCACGTTCCTGCGCTCCGGCTACAAGCACAACGTCATTCCCGAGTCGGCCGAGGCGTTCGTTGACTGCCGCACACTGCCGGGGCAGCAGGAACTGGTGTTCGAGACCATCAAGGAACTCGCCGGAGACGGCATCGAGATCAGCTACGTCAACAAGGATGTTTCGTTGGAGGTGCCCTTCGCGGGGAACTTGGTGGACTCCATGATCGATGCCCTGCACTCCGAGGACCCGGGCGCCAAAGTCCTCCCGTATACGCTCTCCGGTGGCACGGACAATAAGTCGTTGAGCAAGATCGGAATCACCGGGTATGGCTTCGCTCCGCTGATGCTGCCCGATGAACTCGACTTCACTGGAATGTTCCACGGTGTTGACGAACGAGTGCCGGCCGAGTCCCTCCAGTTCGGTGCCCGGGTCCTGAACACCCTCCTCAGCAACTACTAACGGGTTCAGCAACTACAAAAGCAAGCACCAAAAGGACCGGCCATGACTCCCGAAGAAATTCTGCCCGACGAACTCCTTGAACGGCTACGTGGCCGCGCCGCCGGCTACGACCAGAATAACCAGTTCTTCCACGAGGACTTGGAAGAGCTGGCAGCCGCCGGTTACCTCAAACTCTTCGTACCGGCGTCCGACGGCGGCTTTGGGCTCGGTCTCGAAGCGGTGGCTGCGCTTCAGCAGCGTCTCGCCACGGCCGCCCCGGCCACGGCGCTGGCGGTGAATATGCACTTGGTCTGGACCGGCGTCGCCCAGGTATTGACCGCCCGAGGGGACACTTCCCTGGATTTCGTGTTGAAAGAGGCCGGCCGTGGTGAGGTCTTTGCTTTCGGCATATCCGAGGCCGGCAATGATTCCATGTTGTTCGATTCCGGCACTGTTGCGGAGCCGCTGCCTGACGGGAGCTACAAGTTCACCGGCCGGAAGATTTTTACCAGCCTCTCCCGCGGCTGGACCCGGCTGGGAACATTCGGCAAGGACGCCGAGGCCAGGCACGGTGAGGGCGAGCTCGTCTTTGGCTTTCTCCGCCGCGATGAGCCGGGCCACGAAACCCTGAGCGACTGGGACACCCTGGGTATGCGTGCCAGTGCCTCCAACACCACGCTCCTGCACGGAGCTGTGATTCCGGCGGAGCGGATCTTCCGCAAGCTTCCTGTGGGACCCAACAAGGACCTGTTGATCTTCGCGATCTTCGCGTGCTTCGAGACATTGCTCGCCGCTGTATACACGGGCGTTGCCGAACGTGCATTCACCCTCGGCGTGGCGAACGTCAAGCGTCGGGTTTCAGCCAAACACGGTGGTCGGAGCTACGCCCAAGACCCTGATATCCGCTGGAAGGTGGCTGACGCTGCCTTGGCCATGGACGGAATCGCACCTCAAATCTCTTCTCTGGCTCGCGACGTGGACAACCTGGTTGACCACGGCGCCCAGTGGTTCCCCAAACTTGTGGGGCTGAAATCCCGGGCTACGGAAAATGCGCGTCACGTTGTGGACTTGGCCATCCGAGTGACGGGAGGATCCAGTTACTTCCGCGGGTCCGAAATGGAGCGGCTCTACAGGGATGTCCTGGCGGGCATCTTCCATCCTTCCAATGATGAATCAGCCCACAACACCGTTGCGAATGCATGGTTGGGTCCGTTGGAGGACCAGCGGTAACACCCGGACGGGAGGTGCAGCTGCGGTCAGACCGTCCGCTGTACCGAATAGACTTTGCGGCGCAACCAGAAGCGGCGCCCGCCTCCGAGGTAGAGCACGCTTCGCTCGAGTTCCCACTTGCCGTATTCGGAATGCTCGGCGAGGCGGCGTCGGGCTTCCGGCAGTGAATCGTCAGGTCCCACCGTCAGTACGAGGTACTCGTACTGACGTGCGTAGTCTCGTTGGCGCTCAACGGAGCTGCCCGGAAATTGTTCTCTCATCCCTCTCCATTTTCGTCCTTTTCCGGCTAACGTGAAGTCATGAGCATCGATCCGCGTGTCGCGCTTCAATCACTGACCGCCGCCCTGGAAGAACATCTGGCTGCCGCATCAGCGCGTAGGGGCGAAGGTGACCCCAACGTAGAAGCGGCTTTTTTCGCCGTCGCCGATGCCTTCGAAGTTTATGAAGATGCGCTGTACGAGGCCTACTCCGAGGTTACTCCGCTCCAAGTCTTTGACGATGAAGAGGAAGAAGACGAGGAAGTCCTTGACGAAGACATGGAAATCGTAGAGGACTAACCGCCCTGACGAACCGGCCACCCTGGGGTGGCCGGTTTTTTGTGCCCCCTCCCGACACCTTTTGTGCTGGTTCCAGCCCGGATTTCCGCGGTTCTTGCCTTCCTGCGCGGCACGAAAGCACGTAGTGCCGCTGTGGCCGGCTAGGTACTCGCACGTAGGTGTGATAGGTAAACCTGCGCAAACTTGAGTACCGACTACTGGTGCGCCTCCTGACAGCCGCCGCTTCACTGATAAGTAGGCAATGGCAGGTCTGCAAAGAAGGCTGACATGGTGAAAGTTCCAATCTTGCGTACGGGCAAGGTAGCGGCACCCACGGGTGCGGACCATGCCCTGGCGGGTTCAGTCTTTCCCGCAAAAACTGCCATCGCCGACGTCAATCCGCCAATGTCTCCCTGGATTGACAAGTCCGTTGCTGCACAACGGACTGAAAAGGCGGGACTGGCGGCACCGAGCTCCGAGGTCACCCTGGACTTCGTGCCGCCAGTCACCCGCAGGACCCCGCGCATCACCTTCCCCCGCCGGGGCGCCACCGACTGGGCGCACTCTCTGACCAACAGTCTTCGTCTGACGGACACGGCCCTCGTGACTGGAGCTGTGTTCGCCGGCTTTGTCCTCAACACCGAAGGGCTGACGCTGGCTGCGGAGAGTCCTGCCTACACACGCCATCTGGTGATGGGATTGATTCTTGGACTTGTTTGGTTGGGCTCATTGGAGGTGTACCGCACCCGTGATCCCAAAGTCTTGGGCGTGGGTCCGGAGGAGTACAAGCGCGTCCTGTCGGCAAGTTTTCGTGTCTTTGGCTTCCTGGGCATTGTCGCCGTGATTTTCCGGCTTGATGCCGTCAGCTCATTCGTACTCGTCTCCCTACCGCTTGGCCTGGTTGCTCTCACCGGCAGCAGGTGGAGCTTCCGCCGGTGGTTAAGCCACGAAAAGTCCCGTGGCCGCTGCCTCTCCCGCGCCATCGTTGTAGGTGAACCCCAAGACGTTCGCTACGTCATCAAGCAGATAAACCGCAAGTCCGGCACCGCTTACGACATCCTCGGAGCATGCCTTCCCGGGGCCAGGCGGGGTGCGGTCCTGAAGGTGGACCACCTCCGTGTCCCTGTCCTTTCTTCAATCTACGGGGTCGCCCATACCGTGCGGCAAACAGGCGCCAACGCGGTGATTGTGGCAGGTCCAGTGCCTGGCGGAAACCAGTTCATCCAGGAGCTCGGGTGGCGGCTGGAGGAAAATTCGGCGGAACTCGTCCTCGCGGCGGCCCTAACCAACGTGGCCGGCCCACGGATACACTGGCGGCCGGTCGAGGGACTTCCCCTGATGCACGTGGACATCCCGCACTACTCCGGGGGTAAGCACACGCTCAAGCGTTTGATGGACATTACAGTCTCAGCGGCGGCGTTGCTGGTACTGTCACCGATCCTGCTGCTCTTGGCGGCCATCGTTCACCGTGACAGCCCCGGCCCAGTACTTTTTCGGCAGGAACGGGTTGGCAGGAGGGGCACCACGTTCCACATGCTGAAGTTCCGTTCCATGGTGGTGGACGCCGAAACCCGCTTGGAGGAACTTAGCACCCAGGACGAGGGCTCGGGTGTCCTCTTCAAGATCCGGGGCGACCCCCGTGTAACCAGGTGCGGGCGTTGGATGCGCAAGTACTCCCTCGATGAATTGCCCCAATTCTGGAATGTTCTGGTGGGCAACATGAGCATGGTGGGGCCGCGTCCGCCTTTGGCCCGTGAAGTGAGCGGATACGAACGCCATACGCATCGTCGGCTGCTGATCAAGCCAGGTATCACCGGCCTGTGGCAAATCAACGGGCGGTCGGACCTGCCATGGGACGAGGCCGTACGACTGGACCTCTACTACGTCGAGAACTGGTCCATAGCAGGAGACCTGATGATCATGTGGCGGACGTTCAGGGCAATGATTCAACCTTCCGGAGCCTACTAGCCAATACCTCCAACAAACCCAGCGAATCGCGCTGTCAACACAGAAGCAGAGTGGGAAATGAGTATACGAACCATTCCATCAGGACAACTAAACGGTCACGGCCTGCAGTCACGGCTCCGCATCGCGGTGGTCGGGGCAGGATACTGGGGCCCGAATCTCGCCCGGAACCTCAAAGCCAGCCCTGACTGGGATCTCGTTGCCATCTGCGACCTTGACGTCGAACGCGGCCTTAGGCTCGCGGAGACGGTTGGCGGGGTGGCCGTCGTCGAATCCTTGGACGAGCTGCTTGATACCTACAACCTGGACGCTGTAGCAGTAGCGACGCCGGCCCACACCCACCACGGAGTGGTGATGACGGCACTGCGCGCAGGCAAACATGTCCTGGTGGAGAAGCCGCTGGCGGATAGCCGTGCCAAGGGCCTGGAGATGGTGGAAGAAGCAAAGGCCAGGGGTTTGGTCCTCATGGCCGACCACACCTACTGCTTCACGCCAGCGGTCCTTAAGATTCAGGAACTGGTAGCCAGCGGCGCCCTGGGCGACATTTTGTATGTGGATTCCGTCCGGATCAATCTTGGACTCGTCCAACCCGACGTCAACGTCTTCTGGGACCTGGCACCGCATGACCTTTCCATCTTGGACTTCGTCCTGCCCGGTGGCCTGCATCCCACGGAAATTTCCGCCCACGGCGCGGATCCCCTGGGAACCGGCAGGGACTGCGTCGGACACCTCACGTTCGGCCTGCCGAATGACGCTATGGTGCACATCCATGTGAATTGGCTCAGCCCCACCAAGATCCGGCAAATGATCATCGGAGGGTCAAAGAGGACCCTGGTGTGGGACGACCTCAATCCCCAGCAACGGCTCAGCGTATACGACCGCGGGGTCAGCCTCGAGCATCAACCCAGATCGGCCGCAGACAAACGGACCTCCGCCATCTCCTACCGTTTGGGGGACACGTGGTCCCCGGCATTGCAGGAACGCGAACCACTGGGCCAGGTGGTGGGCGAACTTGCCTCCTCCATCCGCAACCGGACAATGCCACGGACAAGTGGCGAATCCGGACTCCGCGTCTTGTCCGTTCTCGAAGCCGTCACTCAAAGCCTCAGTACCGACGGACAATCAACAATCGTGGCCGGGAATGAAGTCTCACTCCAGGTAGCGCGGTGAAAGAGCTTCTAGGGGCCAGTATCCTGGTCACCGGAGGCGCCGGCACCATTGGTTCGACCCTGGTTGACCAACTGCTCGACGCCGGTGCGGCGCACGTGGATGTACTGGACAACCTCGTACGCGGCCGCCGCGCAAACCTCAACGAGGCTCTCTCCTCTGAGAGGGTACGGCTGATCGAGGGGGACCTTCGTGACCGCGACCTCGTCCACGACCTCACCAAGGGTAAGAACTTGGTTTTCCACCAGGCCGCCATCCGCATCACCCAGTGCGCGGAAGAGCCACGGCTTGCCCTCGAAGTGCTGGTCGATGGGACCTTCAACGTCTACGAGGCAGCTGCGGCGCACAAAGTGGAAAGACTCATTTCCGCCTCCAGTGCTTCCGTTTACGGTATGGCGGAGGAGTTTCCCACGAAGGAGAGCCACCACCACCACAATAACGACACCTTTTACGGCGCGGCGAAGTCCTTCAACGAAGGAATGGCGAGGAGCTTCCGCGCAATGTCGGGCCTGGACTACATCCTGCTGAGGTACTTCAACGTTTACGGGCCCCGGATGGACGTGCACGGGCTTTACACCGAAGTCCTGGTTCGTTGGATGGAGCGCATAGTTGATGGTCAGCCTCCTCTGATTTTCGGCAGCGGACAGCAAACCATGGACTTCATCCACACCGCGGACGTCGCGCGGGCCAATGTCCTTGCTGCCGTCAGTGAAGTACGCGAGGGCGTCTATAACGTGGCCAGTGGTACTGAGACCAGCCTGGCGGAATTGGCGCAAACCTTGCTCAAGGTCATGGCTTCGCCTCTTCACTTGGAGCACGGCCCGGAACGTGCCGTTAACGGAGTTGCCCGACGCCTTGCAGACGTCACAGCAGCACGCAAGGACCTTGGCTTCGAGGCAGCCGTCGGTCTTGAAGACGGCTTGCGCTCGCTGGTCTCGTGGTGGCGTCCACTCCGAGCGGAGATTGCTGCAGCCCGCACAGTAAGTGGCCCCGCTCCGACAGTCGGTGCGCGATGACCATTTCCGAAACCCGCTTGGGCCGTATTGACGTCATGAAGCCCTGGCTCGGCGAAGAAGAAGCCGAGGCGGTTGCAGAGGTCATCGCCTCCGGTTGGGTGGCCCAAGGTCCCAAGGTGCGGCAATTCGAGGACGCTTTCGCAGCCGAGCAACATGCTGGATTCGCGGTCGCAACGTCGAGCTGCACTTCGGCGCTCCACTTAGCCCTCGCCGTGGCAGGCGTCGCAGCCGGTGATGACGTGGTGGTGCCGTCGTTCTCCTTCATTGCCACTGCCAACGCGGCAACGTACGTGGGTGCGCATCCGGTTTTCGCCGACGTCGATATCCTTACAGGCTGCGTTACAGCAGAGACCATCAAGGCTGCCCTGACTCCCGCTACTACAGCAGTCATCGCCGTCGACCAAGGCGGAGTCCCGGTTGACCTGGAACCCATCCGGGCGCTGTGTGATCCCTTGGGAATCATCGTGGTGGAAGACGCCGCTTGTGCCATCGGCTCCAGGTACCGCGGACAGCCGGTAGGTTCAAACGCCGAGTTGGCTGCTTGGTCCTTCCACCCGCGCAAGATCCTCACGACGGGTGAGGGCGGCATGATCACCACTCCTCGTCAGGACTTCGGCGACAGGGCACGACGCCTCCGCGAACACGCCATGAGCGTTTCAGCCGCTGACCGCCATGCCAGCCTGCTCGCCCCTGCAGAGGAGTATCTCGAGGTCGGGTTCAACTACCGCATGACCGACCTCCAGGCCGCCGTCGGAATCGTCCAACTTGGCCGCCTCAATGCGGCTGTCCAGCGGCGGCGCGAACTGGCCGCTACCTACGCCAACGCCTTTGCCGGAGTGGAAGGCTTGCGCCTGGTGAGCGATCCGGAGTATGGCATCAGCAACTTCCAGTCATGCTGGTTGGAGGTCGGCCCGGCGTTCCCCCTGGGACGGGACGCCCTTATGGCACGTTTGGCCGCGGATGGTATCTCTGCCCGCCGTGGGATCATGGCAGCGCACCGGCAGCCTGCGTACGCAGGCACGGACACAGGCACAGCGGAGCTGGACGCAACGGAGTGGTTGACGGATCACACTCTGATACTGCCCCTCTTCCACCAACTGGCACTGAGCGACCAAGTCCGCGTCATCGACTCCGTGTTGCGAGCAGCGGGCCAGCCATGAGCGAGCTACTCCTCATCGCGGCAAGCGGCCTCGCCCGGGAGGTCCTTGCCATGGTCCGCAGCAGCGGGCCCTTCGACGTCATTGGGATCCTCGACGACGACGAAGACAAACTAGGCCGCGTGGTGGACGGGGCACACGTCCTGGGGCCCGTCCGGGAAGCAATGAATTACCCCCACGCCCTGCTCCTGATCTGCATCGGATCCGGCAGCGGCCGGGAAAGCGTGGTGATGCGACTTCGGGCCCTGGGACTCGCAGAAGACCGCTACGCCACAGCGATCGATCCTACCGTGCGCGTTCCAGAGGGGTGCATGATTGGCCGGGGGAGTATCCTCCTCGCCCACGTGAGCATGACAGCTTCGGTGACTATCGGCGAGCACGTAGTCGCGATGCCAGGGGTCACCTTCACCCATGATGACGTCATCAGCGATTACGCCACCCTGGCGTCCGGGGTGTCCCTCGGCGGCAACGTCCACGTTGGCCGGGCCGCCTACATCGGCATGAATGCCAGTGTCCGCGAGCGCCTGACCATCGGTGCGAAAGCGATGATCGGCATGGGCGCCGCTGTCCTTGCCGATGTTCCCGAGGACGAAACCTGGGCTGGTGTACCGGCCAGGGTGATCCGGCGGGGAAACAGCCCGGAACTGGAGGGCATCCTGTGACACTTCGGAACCCGGTCACTCCCCGGCAGACACCAACGCCCACCAGGGCCTTCGTGATCAGCGTGGTTAACGCTTTCATCACGAAGCTGGGCACGATCGGAATCGGAATCGCGCTGGCACGCCTACTGGGGCCCGAAGAATTCGGAACCTACGCCGTAGCGTTTGTAGCTTTGGTTGCGGTCTTGAGCTTCAACGAATTGGGAGTCAGTCTCGCGATCGTTCGCTGGCCGGGTGATCCCAAGGACATAGCGGCAACCGTCACCACTATTTCGGCAACTTGCAGCGTCCTGTTGTTCGGCCTGTCCTATGCAGTTGCGCCCTACTTCACAGCCGCCATGGGAAATGAAGCGGCCACGGACGTGGTCCGGGTCATGGCGGTCTGCATCGTGCTGAACGGCTTGGTGGCCACCCCTGCAGCCCTGCTGCAACGGAACTTCCGTCAAGGCCAGCGCATGGTCATTGACCAAGTCAACGTATGGCTGGGGGCAGGCGCCTCCCTGATCATGGTGATCGCCGGGATGGGCGCCATGAGCCTTGCCGTTGGGCGGGTCCTGGCCAGCCTGGTAGCCGGCGTCCTGTTCCTCATCTATTCGCCTTTGCCCTATCGCTTTGGATTCTCATTGAAAAGTGCCAGGCAGTTGCTGGCGTTCGGCCTGCCGCTTGCCGGCGCCAGCATGGTGGTCTTTGCGGTTGGCTACGTTGATCAACTCGTTGCGGGCAAGATGCTGGGGCCGGTCGCGTTGGGCCTGTATGTCATGGCGTTCAATATGGCTGGCTGGCCTTCCAGCTTGTTATCTCCGCCCCTCCGTGGCGTGGCACCGGCGACCTTTGCCAGGTTGCAGGACAAACCGGGGGACATGCAGTCCGCCTTGTTGTCCCTTACGGGGTCGCTGGCAGCGGTCCTTTTGCCAGTGTGCGCGGTCATGATGGGATGCGCTGTCCCACTGGTCATGCTGGTTTATGGCGATGCCTGGGCTCCGGCCGGCCTCGCCCTTTTTTGGTTGGCTCCGCTGACCGCCGTGCGAGTGCTCCACGAGCTGTTCTACGACTACCTGGTCATTCTTGGTTTGTCCGGTCCGATTTTCACGGTTCAACTGATGGCGCTCGCAGCTTTGGTCCCTGCCCTGATTGTCGGGGCGTTTTATGGCGGCATGTCGGGACTGGCTGCAGCGCCGGTGGCCGTTGCTGTTGTGGTGACCTCACCGATGTACCTCAGGGCCATGAAGCGGGCAAACGTTTCACTGCGGGCGTTGGCCGTTCGACTGTTCCGGCCCTTCATGGTGGCTGTTGCCGCCGGTATTGGTTGCGCGCTGCTGAGCCAATCTGTGCGGTCACCGGTGGAGGCCGTTCTCTGGTCTGCTGGTGTGGGCGTCCTGGCGATGGGCCTCACCCTTGCGTTCGGGAGGCATGACATTGCCGATGTCCGGCGTTGGGGCCGAGGCCGCGCCCCAGAGGAGGCCTGGACATGAAAATCCTCGTTTACCCACACGACCTCCGCTTGGGCGGAAGCCAGCTGAATGCAATTGAGTTGGGCGCAGCCATACAGCGTCTGGGGCATGATGTCCTGCTTTTTGGGCAACCGGGTCCACTGGCGCAAACGGCTGTTGAGTTGGGCTTGGAGTTCGTTCCTGCACCGCTTCCCGGGAAGCGTCCTTCGCCTACTGTCATCAGCGCCCTGGTACGTACTGTCCGCGAGCGCGGTGTGGACGTTCTTCACGGATACGAGTGGCCACCGGCCTTGGAGTGCCTGGCTGCTTCCAAAGTGGTCCGTGGGACCACAGCGGTCGCCACCGTCATGTCCATGGCTGTGGCTCCGTTCATTCCAAAGACCATGCCACTCATGGTGGGTACTGAGCAGATCCATCAGTGGGAGTCTTCGCGGGGCAGGGGAGAAGTGCACGTCATGGAGCCGCCAGTGGACACGCACGCCAACCAGGCTTCAGCGACGGTGGGCATGGACGCATTTAGCCGGAAGTTTGCACTGAATGGCCGTCGCCTGACCGTTGTGTGTGTTTCACGCCTGGCGCAGGAATTGAAACTTGAAGGCCTTATGAGCGCCATGGACACCATGCGGCTGCTCTCACTTGAACATCCGGCGCGGCTCATCATTGCGGGAACAGGTCCGGCATCGGATGCAGTCGCTGGCAAGGCTGCGCTTACCAATGCAGCCACCGGTCAAGAGACGGTGACGCTCACGGGGGAACTCGCGGACCCGCGGCCCGCCTATGCTGCTGCTGATGTGGTTCTGGGGATGGGTGGTTCAGCGCTGCGCGGGCTCTCCTTCGGGAAGCCCCTTGTGGTGCAAGGTGAGCGCGGGTTTTGGGAACTTCTCACACCCGGTTCCCTGCCTACCTTCCTGTGGCAGGGATGGTACGGCTCTGGTCCGGGTACAGGCGGCGAAGGACAAACCGCCTTGCTTGCTATCCTGCGAACCCTCATGAACGATGAGCAACTTCGCCGCGATTTGGGGGTCTTTGGTCGACAGCTCGTCGAGGAGAGGTACTCATTGGACTCCGCGGCTCAACGTCAGGTTCGTCTTTACCAGGATTTTGCCGCTGCCCGCCATAGCTTGGCTTCGACCTTGGCGTCGGAAGTGGCCGCCATGGGCCGGTACTCAGGCTATGTAGGGAAACGACGTGTTCAGCGCGTGCTGCGGCGACTGCCCAGGGACGATTTTAATGCCCGTCCTGTTGCCATGACGGCCGCTTCGAACATACCCGCGGCGGTGAAGGCATGAGTGGCACCATCATGTACATCTCTGGTGGCCAATGGGATGGGGTGCCCGGCACCGACAGGCTTCTGGCAGAGGCTTTGAGCGCCCGTGCAAGGGTTCTCTGGGTTGATCAACCAGTCTCTGTCGCCAGGAATGGGAACGTACGTCGCCACACCATACGCAGTTTTCATGGTGTGTCTGAGAGTGTGGCGCCCACGGTCAGCAGGTTGCGCGTGCCTTCCCTGCCCGGCTTCAGCCGCCCCTTGGTACGACGTTCCACTGAGGCGATCGCCCGATGGACCATGCGGTCGGCAGCCAGGAAAGTGGGGGAAGGCCTGGCAGGGGTGGTCAATGCATCCCCCTTGGTTCATTTCCCCCCGGGACTATCCGCGCCACGTCTCCTCCATCTGACCGATGATTGGCTTTCCTCCGCGGAGCTCATGGGACTATCCCGCACGCATGTGGAACGTGTCCTCACTTCCAACATCGCTGCGGCCGACGTCATCACTGCGGTGTCGCCCGTACTGGCTCAGAAATACTCCGAATTCTCCGGCCGTAAGGTCGAGTTCCTGCCCAACGGTTGCAGGACGCCCGTTCCGGCCGAATCCGGGACAGTCAGCCAACCGGTCGCCGTGTTGGTGGGCCAACTCAATGAACGTCTTGACTTTGCCACACTCAATGATCTGGGCAAGACGGAGATTCCCGTCATCGTGCTGGGTCCGAGGACGGACCGGGAACCGTCAGCCCGAAGAAGCCTCGACGAATTCCTGTCCCGGCCCAATGTTGACTGGCGCGGCGAGGTGTCGCCGCTGGAAGTTGCCAGGGTACTGGGCACGGCAGCCATAGGTCTGACGCCTTACACGGCTTCGGAATTCAACCGTTCAAGTTTTCCCCTCAAGACACTCGAATATCTCGCCTCCGGGGTGCCCGTGGTTGCCGCCGACCTTCCGGCTACGCGGTGGATCGGCTCCGATTTCGTGAAGATAGCCACGACTCCCCGGGACTTTGTGGGTCTGGTGCGATCAGGCCTGGAGAAGGAATTGACGTGTGATCAGCGACGAAGAATCCAATCCTCAGCGCAACAGCACACATGGGACGTAAGGGCAGAGAAACTGCTTTCCCTTTTGGGTAGGCAACAAACCACGGAGCCGGTCAGTCAACGCGCTCCCCGTCACATTGGGAGCAAATGATGCAGTTGCGAACTGTTCTGGCGAGTGTTGCAAGGCGGTGGTACCTGGTAGTTGCAGGCATCCTCATTACGGGCCTGCTATGCATGTCGATCCAAACGAGCGCACCGGAAAATTACAAGTCCCAAGCAAGCCTGGTCCTCATGCCCTCAAGCCAAAGCATTGGCGACGCTGGCAATCCATACCTGTATCTGGGCGGAATGAGTGAGGCCCTCGACATCCTGATCCGCAAGATTACATCGCAACCTGTGAAGGAACGGCTTCTGGCCAACTTCGGATCCGCAACCTACGTCGCAGAACCCGACCGCGGCACCAGTGGCGCGATCCTGGTCATTACTGCCACAGCGGACAACCCCGAAGAGACCATGGCAGTCCTGAAGGCAGTGATGGACGAAACCCCGCGCTCCCTCAACGACATGCAGGCAGCCCTCGACGTCGCAGTGCCGGCCAGGATCACCACCATGAGTCTTCTCGTGGACCGGCAAGCCTTGCCCGAAGTGAAGGCCCGCACGCAACTGGTTCTCATTGCGGGGGCCGGGGGAGTAACACTGACCCTGGTGCTCTCTGTCTTGGTGGATGGCCTGATGATGACCAGGAAACGCAAGAAGGAAGCTTCGAGGAAGGATGACCTGCGGACTGGAGAGCCCAAAAATAGGCGCTCTTCCCACAATGCCAAGGAAACGGATCAAGAACTTCACGGCGTCCTACCGCTGTCCTCAGGGTCAAGTTAGCCATGACTGCGTCAACTTTCCTGGGTATCCTGCTGCGCCGATGGTACATGGTGGCCTTCGGGCTGGCAGTAGGTCTGGCCGCCCTTGGCGCCATCCGGTCTTCGGAGCCCGTCTTCTGGACCGAAGCCGACGTTACTTTCGTGGCCCCTGAACGGGAACCGGCTTACTGGATCTCCGGCGGCAGCGCCATGACCCTGACGGAATTCGCCGACATGGTCAAGCGTCGCGTCAATCAGGAAGCTCCATCCGTAGATCTGGGCCTCACACGGGGAACCCTCTACGGGGCTGGCGTTCAAAAGGGGTTCTCGGTGACGCTACCCGCCAACGGCGGTCAATGGAACAAGACATTCAGCCAGCCGGTGCTCAAGATACAGGTAGTGGACACCAGCGCCGAAAGAGTGAACCTGGTCCTCGCAGGCGTACTTGACCGTATAAACGAGGCCACGATCCAGCTGCAGAACGAAGCAACCGTAAAAGCCGACCGAATTTCCACGCAAACCACCCCGTCACAAGCAGAAGTCATCTTCGGCGGCGGCACTCCGGTGACCCGTATGAAGGGATCAGTAGTGTGGGCTGTCCTGTCCCTGGCCCTCACCTCAGTAGCAACCCTTTACGCTGATCGCGTCCTTGTCCGACGCAAGCAAAACCGCACCAACCACGTTGAGGGGACACTCAATGCATCCCCCCTATGAAACCACCGCCGCCCTAAGCAGAGCCAGTGCCCTGGATGCGCCGGAGCGCAAAGATGTTTCATGGTTTGTCATCGTTTACTTGTTCGCTACCTGCCTCATCCCCTCAAATCTCACGATCACTGCATTGGGCTCCGTTGGACGGCCAAGCACACTCTGTGGGCTCTTGGCCTTCGCCTGGTGGCTGCTGTATCAGTTGCAACGGACAACGCCAAGCCGCACAGGTTCCCAAGCTGTCCGAATCGCCATGGTGGTCTTCCTGGCCGCCGCCCTGACCAGCTACTCATTGGCAATGCTGCACGGCGTCCCCGACTCGGAGGCCAGCCCCGCAGACAGCGGGCTCATCAGGCTGGCCAGCTGGGCCGGGATCTTCCTGCTCATCAATGACGGACTGGCCAGCCGCCAAACTTTGATCAAAGTGCTGCGAAGCTTCGTCATTTTAGGGACCGCGACGGCCGTCTTGGGATTGATGCAATTCGCCACAGGATCCTCCCTCGTGGACTGGATCAGCATCCCTGGTTTCAGCGCCGCTACGGAACTGACGGGCGTGCAATCCAGAGGAGGCTACATTCGTGCTGCCGGGATGGCCAGCCACCCCTTGGAGTATGGAGTGGTGCTCGCCGCGTCACTCCCCATCGCCATCGCGCTCGCAGTTACTGACCGGGCCAGAGGCTGGCTCCTGCGATGGCTGCCTGTGGCGGCCATCTCTTCGGCCGCCGTCCTGTCGGTCTCGCGCTCGGCGTTGATGGCCTTCGGCGTCGCTGTGCTTGCTTTGGTGCCGTCCTGGCCCAAGAAGGTTCGGCGTGGTGCCCTGCTGCTCGGCCTCGTGCTGGCCGCGGGAATGTACCTGTTGACTCCCGGGATGCTTGGAACGCTCCGGGGGCTTTTCACGGTGGGGACAGCAGACCCGAGCATCAGTTCGAGGACCAGTGCCTACACGACGGCTTTTGGGATGCTGGCAAACAACCCCGTGGTTGGGCGCGGATTCGGAACCTTCCTCCCGGACTACGTCATCGTGGACAATCAATTCCTCGGCATCCTGGTGGAACTGGGTTTCGCCGGATTGGCGGCATTCGTAGCGTTGATTGTATGCGCCATCGTTTGCGCCTGGCGGGCCCGTAAGCTGGCGTCCGATGACCAAATGCGCCAGGTCAGTCAGGCCGTTTTGGCCTCAATAACCGCGATCGCCGTGACCTTCGCGTTCTTTGACGGATTGTCGTTCCCCATGGCGGCCAGCCTCTTCTTCTTCATGCTTGGAATCGCTGGTGCACTATGGCGTTTGGCACGACAAACCGATCTCGTCGATGCCGGACCGACATACCGCGTCGAAGGCCGGCCAGGAAAGCGGTAGCCATGAAGCAGAAAACAACCACAATGCTAGGCGCTCTTGCGTTGTTCTGTCTCTTGGCCGCAACAGTGGTCGTTGGTGGCGCGCAGATCCCAGGCCCCGTTGCCGAACCAGAACCCAGCATCCAAACGCCGCGAAGCACAACGACGCACCCGCCCGGAATCGAACTCCGCGACGTTGACGGCGGCCTCGACTTCTACTCCCGATTCACGAACGGCCTACCCATCGAACCCCATTTCTTCCCTGTCGGCGTTTGGTTCGAAAGCGCCCTGGAAAAAGACTACGTCGCAAAGGATCGCGCCGCAGGACTTAATACCTACGTGGTCCTGACCTCGGATTCGGACCTCGACCTTGTCAGGGCCTCGGGAATGTACGCGATTCCCACTTTCGCTGCAGCCCAGGCATCCGGCTATGCACTGGGTGACGAAGTAGATATGTGGGGTGGGGCAGGAGACGCTCAATGGACCGGCAAGTTCCCCGGCGAAGGCCCTATTTGCTCCCCAGAACAGTCCAAATGCGGTTATACAGTCCAAAAGCAGTTACGCGCCGTTGCACCACCGGGAATAATGACCTACGCGAACTACGGCAAAGGGGTAACGTTCTGGCTCTCCGACGAACAATCCCGGGCATTCATCAACGGAACCCAGGACCTCGTATCAGCAGACAACTACTGGTTCACAGATCCCAACATCTGCGCCCAAACAGAGGGCGGCGCAATCACCGGCTACACAAGGGACCTGACAGACTCCGAATGCCGACTGGCAGCCAACTATGGGTGGACAGTTGAGCGCATCCGAAAACTCACGGAGGGCAAAGCACCAGTTTGGGCTTTCGTGGAGGTAGGCCACCCCTTTGAGGACTCGCCACAGGCGACAACAATCAGCGGACCGGAAATTCGGGCAGCAGTCTGGAGCAGCCTCATCCACGGAGCCCGCGGAATCATCTACTTCAACCATAGTTTCGGTGGAGACTGCGTGACCCAACATGTGCTGCGTGATTGCCCAGGCGAAGCCCGCCCCACAGTTACCGCCGTCAACAAGCAAATCCAAAACCTCGCCCCTGTCCTCAACGCCCCCTTCCTGGACGGCGCCACCACAGCCACCGGTCCAGTGGACCTCGCCACCAAAATCCACAACGGCAAGGTCTACGTCTTCGCGGGAGCAAACAAGGGCACCGGCGGAACCGCAACCTTCACAGTGAACTGCGGCGGCAGCACCGCCGTCGTCATTGACGAAAACCGCACCATCCCCATAGTGGACGGCAACTTCACAGACGCCTTCGCCGACGGCAACGCCGTCCACCTGTACAGCATCGAAGGCGGCGGCAGCTGCGGCTACTGACTAACGGCTGCTGTCGTCCCGCTCCCAAACGGGCACCATCTTGCGTGCCAACAGCGGACGACGACGGCCCGCACCTGCGAATGCGACATAGACGGCGGCATCGAACAAACTCAGCGGCCCCCGGACCGAGGCCAGCAACTCCCGTATGGTCCGCACACCGGAAGCACCGCCGGATACACGATCCTGCTCCGCGTTCCCCCTATACGTACGCCTGAGGACAGCCAACAGCGCCGAGCACGTCCGCGGCGTCCGGACAACCACCGGCTCAGTAGGCAGCACCGCCTTCTCCCCGTCCGAAAAAAGGCGGTCCACATAATAGTCATCACCGGTAAAAGCAGGGAATCTGCCCAGCCTCTCGTGCCCCGAAAAGCTCAAGGCATACGCGCCTGCACCCCAAAGCCCCTGAGTGTTACCCGGTATACGGGAACGGGCACGGTAGTAAGCCCTGACCAACACGGAAGCGCCCTCGGTGTCATATCGAAAAGCAGGACGGGCGGCCAGCAAACGGTTGTCCTCCAATGCAATAAAGACCGCACGAAGCGCAGGGGCGCTCACCTCAATATCAGCATCCAGGTAAAGCCGCGGCCAACGCTCCGTGGCCTGGTCGGCAGCGTTCAACGCCGCAGTCTTGGACGCCTCGCGCACGTGAACCACGTGAACACCCTTGCACCGCGACGCAATAGCCGCCGTAGCGTCCCTGCACCCGTTACAGGCCACGACGACATCAACCGTGCCCCACTCAATAACCTCCCTCAATGCCTCCAGCGTCCTGCTGATGACGCCGGCCTCATTATGCGCCGGAATGATGACAGCACCGGAGGGATGGGACCCGATCATGGCATGGCTGCTGTCTTAGCCGGCGTAGCGTGGGGGAGCGCCGCCCAACGCCGTTGACTCAGGACCGCCAACGCCGCATCCCGATGCCCGGGCTTATTGAAACGGGCAACCTCCGCCGCGAGCACAGCACCCCTGAAAGCCAAAGCCCGGCCACGCCCAAGATACTTCACTGCGTAACGGACCCTGTTGACCGACATCAAAGCAGCCAACTGCGCCGACGACCCCGAACCTCCACGCTCATGCCACATCCGGGCCGCCGGCTCAAACCAGATGGAAAAACCCGCGTCCCTCACACGATGGCAATAATCCGTTTCTTCCGAATACAGAAAAAACTGCTCATCCCATTCACCCACCGCTTTCGCTGCCTCAGCACTAACCAGCAGAGCCGCACCCGTCGCCCAATCCACCCGATGCCCGTGCAGGTAACTCTCCGGATCAAAGTCCATCTCCGACAACCAACCCGGCCTGATCTTCACATGGCTGCCCAACGCAGCGTCACCCAGCGCTCGCAGAACACCCGGCTCACGGCGCAAGGACGGGTAGATACTGGCGTCATTGTCCAACAGGACCGGTACCACCATGCCGGCCGCCTGTGTGTTCATGCGCTGGAGCATGGCGGCCAACGCACCCGATTCCACGCGCAGGTCCGGGTTAAGGATGAGATAGCTTCCGGCTTCTCCGGCCACGGACAACGCTGCATTGATACCGCCGGCATACCCGAGGTTTCCTCCCGTTCGAACCGCCGTGATATCCGGGTGATGTGACAGTTCAAGAAAGGTGCTGTCATCGGGAGAGTTGTCGGCCACCACCACTTTGATTCGAAGAGCCGCCGCTTCCTTCCGCAGACTGGCGACCAGTGGCCCGACGTCGTCGGCATTGTTGTAGGTGACAACAACGACGGCGACATCGGCCCTGTCGGTCGTCGGTACGAACGATCCCTGAGCCCGGCTGGGCACGGGCTCAGGGACGAAGTTGGCCCCGATGCCTGGAGGGCTTGCCTCCGCACCGCCCGTGGCCGTGTCACGGCTGCTCGCCATGCGTAGCTTCACGTAGGCCTCCGGTCCCTCCACCAGGTAACGCCGGGCCAAGCGGCGTGGCTCCAGCATGAGGCGCCATGCCCATTCGAGTCCATGCGAGCTGGCCCATACGGGAGCGCGTCGGACATGCCCTGCCAGGAAGTCCACCACGGCGCCGAATGCGAGCAGGACCTTGGCGCCGGTCAGGTGGCCGTACTCGGCTATCCACAGTTCCTGGCGGGGTTTTCCCAAACCAACCACCAGGACATCGGGGGCCGCCTCCCGTATCTCATCGGCGAGCTTGCGGGATGCTGCCGCATCGCCCAGCGTGGATCTGGCAGGAGCCCACCATCCCACCACCGTCAAATCGGGCCGCTCTGCTGCGAAATTCCTCGCGATCATTTCCTGGGTCTCTTCTGAACCTCCCAGGAAACCAAGGCGCAGTCCCCGTGCAGTTGCTCCATCCAACAGGGGGTGAATGAGGTCGCTGCCGGCAAGGCGGGGCCACATCTGCGAGGTGAGGCGCCGGGCCTCGGTGGCCAATGGTGCGCCATCGATCAACGTTAGCCATTCAACATGCCCTGGTGGTTCCAAAGTGCCTATCCAGCGGCTTCCCGCTCCAAAATGCCGGATGTGGTCCAAATTTGCAGAACAAACACCTAAGGGTGCCGCTTCGGTGGAGCTTGCGCGGTCCAGAATCTCCCCGAGCGCGCCGTCGGCTTCCATGAGCCTTACTGGAACCCCGCCAAGATTCACCCAAGGCGAGTCGGACGCGCGCCCTCCGGTTTCAACCACACGTGCACGCGGTTCAGGATGGAGATCGCTGGCAGCGACGCCACGTCGCGGGTAAAGGTACGGGATTACCCGATGGAGGAGATCTCCGGTGGGCATGATTTTCGGTAGCAGCATTCTTGGCTCCAACTCAAAGCATCACCATGTGACCGACGATCCGAGGCTGCTGCACTGCCTGAATCGTCGGTGGCGGACCTGTGCCGCCAAATCAACATGTTCATTTGAGTTGTCTCCCGGCCTCCTGCAAGAGGCTGCCGTAGGGCTACTTTAGGACGTTTGAGCGGTCTCCGCTAGAGTTCCAGGCCTTTGAGGTATTCAGCCAGGCGCTCTCTGGCATCGGGCGGGTCAAAACCGGTGGCGCGGATCCTTGACAGGTCCAGGACGCTGCTTGGCGGTCTTGGGGCAGAGTTGGGCTTCACATAGTCCGCAGTGCTGATGGGTTTCACAAGAACTGGATCGGCGCCCTGTAAACCGTAGATGTCGCGGGCCACCTCATACCAGGACTTGGCTTCACCGCTGTTGCTGACGTTGTATGTCCCATAAGGCGCTTTGCTGCGGAGCAGATGCTGAATGCCCGCCGCGATGTCAGACGCGAAGCTCAACCGGCCCCGCTGGTCATCGACCACCGATGGCGAGGCCCCCTGGGCGGCCAATGAAGCCATGGTTCGAACAAAGTTCTTCCCGTCGCCCACTACCCAACTTGTCCTCACGATGTAATGCTTCGGTACGGTGCCCACAGCAAGGTCACCCGCGGCTTTGCTTTGGCCGTAGACACCCAGGGGAGTGGGAATCTCATTTTCGTGATGCACTTCGTCTGTGCCGTCGAAAACGTAGTCGCTGGATACGTGGACCAGCGTCAGGGAATGCTCGACGGCGGTACGCGCCAAACGGGAAACGGCAGCTGAGTTGATGCTCCAGGCAGCTGCGCGGCCTTCCGGGGTTTCGGCGGCATCCACTGCGGTGAAAGCGGCTGCGTTGATGATCGTGGAGTAATCGCGCCAGTTGAGTGCCTCATAGGAACTCTCAGCGGTGATGTCGAATTGGGCCCGGCCGGCGAACTCCACCGTGGAGTCGCCCGCGAACGCATGCCTGAGGGCTGTACCCAGCTGGCCGTACGCTCCAAGGATCAGCGTGCGTCGCCCTTGCATGGGAACAACGTCCCCCAGCCGCGGATGCTTCCTGTCCTGTGCAGACACTATGGATTTCTCCAAGGGGATCGGCCATGGCACGGCTACGTCCTCATCGGCAAGGTTGAGGAACGTGTACTCCTTCTGTGCCTCCGCGCTCCAGTGATCATTGACCAGGTACGTGTACGCCGTGTCGTCATCCAGCGTTTGGAAGGCGTTGCCGACGCCACGGGGGACGAAAACGGCATCCTGAGGAGTCAGTTCAGCCGTAAACAGTGTCCCGAAAGTCGGACCCTCGCGCAGGTCAACCCACGCACCGAAGATCCGACCGGAGGCCAAGGAAACAAACTTGTCCCAGGGTTCGGCGTGAATGCCCCGAACCGTACCGCGCGCTGCATTGAAGGAAATGTTGTTCTGCACCGGACCAAAGTCGGGCAGCCCGGCATCCAGCATCTTGGTCCTGTGCCAGTTCTCTTTGAACCAGCCCCTGTCGTCCCCATGGACAGGCAGCTCGAAAAGGAGCAGGCCAGGGATGGGCGTGGTCCTCGAACGTAGCTGCCGTCCCGGATCCACGCTTTAGTGCCCTTGTCCAGCGTACTTGGACTCCGTGGCTGCCTTCTGTGGCCGCCACCAGTGCTCGTTGTCCCTGTACCACTGCACTGTGTCCGCCAGTCCGGCGTCGAAGTCCGAATAACGTGGCGCCCACCCCAGCTCGCTGCGAAGTTTGCTTGAATCGATGGCGTAACGCAGATCGTGACCTGGCCGATCGGTCACCAGGTCATAAGCATCGCGGGGCTGCCCCACGAGGTTAAGCAACATCTCCACTACCTCGCGGTTGGAACGCTCGCCGTCGGCACCGATTAAGTAGGTTTCGCCCAAGCGGCCACCCTCCAATATCGCCAACACTGCGGAGGAGTGGTCCTCCACATGGATCCAGTCCCGGACGTTCCGCCCGTTCCCATAAAGCCGCGGGCGGAAACCGTCAAGGATGTTGGTGATCTGCCGGGGAATAAACTTCTCCACATGCTGGTAAGGGCCGTAGTTGTTGGAACAATTACTGATGGTTGCCTTGAGGCCAAAGGAGCGAACCCAGGCACGCACCAGCATGTCCGAGCCCGCTTTCGTGGCGGAATAGGGGCTTGTCGGCCGGTAGACGGAATTCTCCGTGAAGCGGTGGGGATCATCCAGGGTCAAGTCACCATAGACCTCATCCGTGGAAATGTGATGGAAGCGTGTGCCGAACGTTCGTGCGGCTTCGATCAGGGTAAACGTGCCCAAGAGATTGGTGTCCAGAAAAGGGCGGGGATCCTGCAACGAATTGTCGTTGTGTGACTCGGCTGCGAAATGCACCACTGCATTTACTGTCTCCGTCAATGCCTCAACCAACGCCGCATCGCAAATGTCGCCTTTGACGAAGGTGAAGCGTTCCGCCGGCAGGCCGGAGAGGGAATTCATGTTTCCGGCATACGTCAATTTGTCCAAGACCGTGACATGGAGCCCCGTGTGCTCCATGATGTAGTGGACAAAGTTGCATCCAATGAATCCGGCGCCGCCGGTGACAAGGATTCTCTGCATGGCCCTAGAGTAACCGTCCGCGGCGAGGCTGGGCATAGGTGAGGACGGCAGGTTTGCGAGGAATTGTTCTTGCAGGTGGGACGGGTTCACGGCTGCACCCCATCACGCTCGGAATCAGCAAGCAGCTGGTCCCGGTCTTCGACAAGCCGATGATTTACTACCCCCTGTGTACCCTGATGCTGGCTGGCATCCGTGACATTCTGGTCATTACCACCCCCGGGGATGCTGCCCAGTTCCAGCGCCTCCTTGGCGATGGTTCCCAATTCGGCATAAATTTGAGCTACGCGGAACAGCCAACGCCGGACGGGCTTGCCCAGGCATTCATTTTGGGGGAGCGGCACATCGATAGCGGAAAAGTGGCGCTGATCCTGGGTGACAATATTTTCAACGGCCCAGGCATGGGCAACCAGCTACGGCATTATGCCGACGTCGACGGCGGAGCCATCTTCGGGTACTGGGTCAAAGATCCGTCCGCCTACGGTGTGGTGGAGTTCGACGACCATGGCATGGCCATCTCCATCGAGGAGAAGCCGGCGATGCCCAAAAGCAACTATGCCGTTCCCGGGCTCTACTTTTATGACAACAACGTGGTGGCCATGGCCAAGGACCTGCAACCGTCCCCGCGTGGGGAGCTGGAGATCACGGATATCAACAGAAAATATATGGAGCTTGGCCGGTTGCATGTGCAGAAATTTCCGAGGGGAACGGCTTGGCTGGACACCGGTACCTTTAGCGACCTGAATGATGCCTCAAACTATGTCCGGACCACGGAAAACCGACAGGGCTTGAAGATTGGTGCTCCAGAGGAAGTGGCCTGGCGAATGGGCTACCTGACGGATGACGAGCTCCGACAACAGGGGGCCAAGCTCGCAAAGAGCGGCTACGGCAGCTACCTTTTGGACATTCTGGACCGTCAATAAGCCGAAACTACGCTGCTGAAACGTCTTCCAGCGCGCGCGCAATCTCAGCTGGCAGCGCCGTCAATTGAGCGTCCAACAGTTCCTTAAGCTGAACGGCGTTCCTGGGGCCGACGATTGCCGTGGCGACGCCAGGTCGGGATAGCAACCAGCTGAGGGATACGTCCATCGGTGTCCGGCCCAGTCCGCGGGCTGCCATGGCCACGGCCTCCACTACACGGGACGGCCGCGACTCAAGATACGGCTCGACGTAACCAGCCAGGCGATTCTGTGCGGCACGGGAATCGGCAGGGATCTGGCCGCGGTATTTACCGCTGAGTACCCCACGGCCCAAAGGTGCCCAGGACATCAGCCCTAATCCGGCGTCTTCTACTGCAGGAACGAGTTCTTCCTCGGCTTTGCGCTGAAGCAGGGAGTATTCGGACTGGTTGGCCACGAGGGTGAAGCCGGCCACAGCCGCTGCCTTGGCCGTCTGCCAGCCGTTGTAATTGGAGATGCCCACGTAGCGGGCACGTCCGCTCCGCTGGGCAAGTTCCAACGCCGAAAGAGTTTCGTCCAAGGGCACGTTCGGATCCCACTCGTGGGCGAACCATATGTCGATGTAGTCGGTGCCGAGCCTGGCGAGACTGGCATCAAGTGCGGACAGCATCGCTCCCCGGGACGCGTTGACGCTACGCCTGGCGTCCGAGGACGACACGCCGGCTTTGGTGGAAATCACAATCTCGGAACGGGCCACGACGTCGCCCAGCATGGATCCCAACATGGCTTCTGCCCGGCCTTGTGCATAAGAAGCTGCCGTGTCCACAACAGTGCCGCCGGCGGCAACGAATTCATGGAGCAATTCAGCCGCGTCCTGCTGGTCGGTCTCCTGGGCCCAGGACATGGTTCCAAGAGACAATGAGGACACACGGAATCCACTGTTTCCGACATAACGCTGCTGCATAGCAGTTAGCTTACGGGGAGTTAGCGGAGTTCATGACGTAGGGTCTATTCACGTGAACTGGATAGAAGCAGCCTTGCTGGGCCTGGTGCAGGGCCTCACCGAATTCCTCCCGATTTCCTCAAGCGCACACCTGCGGATTGTCGGCTCATTCCTTCCGAATGCCGCAGACCCGGGTGCTGCCTTCACGGCCATCACACAGTTGGGAACTGAAACGGCCGTGATCGTCTATTTCTGGCGTGACATCGTACGGATCGTCGGTGCATGGTTCGGCTCCCTCACGGGCAAGGTGGAGCGAAACAATCCGGATGCCCGCATGGGTTGGCTGGTCATCCTGGGCAGCTTGCCGATCATCATCCTGGGCCTGCTGTTCCAGGACCAGATCGAGTCGGTGTTGCGCAGTATGTGGATCGTTGCCACGATGCTGATCGTCTTCGGCATGATTCTTGCCGTAGCCGATGCCATTGGCCGGCAGGAGAGGGACCTCACACAGCTGACATACAAGCACGGCATCCTCTACGGCTTCGCGCAAGCCATGGCGCTGATCCCGGGCGTTTCCCGTTCCGGCGGCACCATCACAGCCGGCCTTCTCATGGGCTACACCCGTGAAGCAGCTGCCCGATACTCCTTCCTCCTGGCCATACCAGCGGTGTTCGGCAGTGGCCTTTACCAGCTCTATAAGACGGTGACGAAGGAAGGCCTCGCTGGTCCCTATGGTCTTCCCGAGACTGCGTTGGCCACCGTCATCGCTTTCGTGGTGGGTTACATCATCATTGGCTGGTTCCTGAAGTTTGTCTCCACCCGCAGCTACAGGCTCTTCGTTTGGTACCGGATCCTCTTGGGCCTGGCCTTGTATGTCCTGCTCGGTTTCAATGTGATCAGTGCCTAGCACTAAGGTTGAGTCGTGAAATCGTGGACCTCCCGCCCTGTTCCTGAACTGCCCGGCAGCATGCCGCAACTACGGCTGCACGACACAGCCCTCGGCCGTGTGGTGGACGTCGAGAGGCAGCCGGAACAGTCGATGTACGTCTGTGGCATCACGCCGTATGACGCTACCCACATGGGACACGCAGCCAGTTATGTGGCCTTCGACCTCCTGAACCGTGCCTGGCGCGACGCCGGCGTCCGGGTCTCCTATGTCCAGAACGTCACAGACATCGATGATCCGCTCCTGGAGCGCGCCACGGCAACAGGCGTGGACTGGCGTGAGTTGGCCCAGAGCCAAATCGACTTGTTCCAGACAGACATGGACGCCCTGAATGTCCTCGCACCGAACCATTACATCGGGGCAGTCGAGGCGATCCCGGACATCGTGCCCGCCATCGAGCAGCTTATTGCCGACGGCGTTGCTTATCGCGTTGCTGGTTCTGAAGAAGAGCCCGACGGCGACGTCTACTACGACGTCGAGACGGCGGGCAAGCGCTCCGACTCCACAGACGCCTGGACACTGGGCGATGTCTCCGGCCTCGGCGAAAAGGAAATGCTGGAGCTGTTCGCAGAGCGCGGTGGCGACCCAGCCAGGGCGGGTAAGCGCCATGCCCTCGATCCCTTGCTCTGGCGCGTTGCACGGGACGGCGAACCGAGCTGGCCCGGAGCTACCTTGGGTGATGGCCGGCCGGGTTGGCACATCGAATGTACGGTGATCGCGCAAAAGTTCCTTCCCGCCCCCTTCACTGTTCAGGGCGGCGGCTCGGACTTGGTCTTCCCGCACCATGAAATGGGCGCCGGCCACGCCTACTCCTTGTCCGGCGTTCCGCTGGCGCGCCACTATTCACACGCCGGCATGGTGGGCTTGGACGGCGAGAAGATGAGCAAGTCCAAGGGCAACCTGGTACTTGTCTCAAAGCTGCGCGCTGCAGGGGAGGAGCCGGCGGCCATCCGCCTTGCTATCCTTGCCCACCACTACCGCTCAGACTGGTCCTGGACCGACCAAGAGTTTGCCGAAGCCAAGGACCGGCTCACGCAGTGGCGCGCTGCCCTGGAACATGCGCCGACCGGCTCCGCAGCGGCACTGATATCTGCCATGCGCGATGAACTTGCAAACGACCTCAACGCTCCTGGCGCAATCGCCGCCGTCGACTCTTGGGCGAAGGAAGCGATTCGCACTGGCGCCGGCAAGTCAGCGCAGGATGCCGCCCTGGTTACCGACGCCATTGATGCTCTGCTCGGGGTGGAGCTCTAAACCACCCCGGAAAACCAGCACCGGCTCTGACACGCTGTCAGAGCCGGTGCTGGTTTCCACGGTACTTATCCCTTAGGGACGCTCTTTGCCGCGCCGCTTCAAATACCGCTCGAACTCCCGGGCGATGGACTCACCGGACGCCTCCGGGAGATCGGCGGTGTCCTTCGCTTCCTCCAGTTGCCGCACGTAAGCAGCAATCTCAGGGTCTTCCGTGGCGAGCTCGTCCACTCCACGCTCCCAAGCCTCCGACTCTTCAGCCAATGCCTGGCTGTCTACAGGAACCTGCAGCAGATCTTCGATCCTGTGCAGGATCGCGAGCTGCGCCTTGGGAGAGGGCGGCTGGGCGACGTAATGCGGAACTGCTGCCCAGAGGGAGACCGTCGGCAGCCCGGCCAGCATTGCGAACTCTGCGAGCACACCCACGATGCCCACTGGTCCTTCGTACTGGGAGGCCTCCAGGTTGAGGCGCTCCCGAAGGGAACTGTCCTCAGTGGTGGTGCTGACCGGAATTGGACGGCTGTGGGGCACATCGGCCAGCAGCGCGCCGACCAAAATCACGGAGTCCACTTTAAGCGCTTCCGCATGGACCAGTAATTCGGTGGTGTAGGCGCGCCAGCGATATGACGGTTCGGTACCGAGCACCAGGACCACGTCAACATTGCTGTCGGGAACTTCAGCCTTGTAAATCCGCGTCGACGGCCACTTCACCTTTCGGGCGCCTGAGGACGTACGCCGCACGGTGGGCCGCGTGAACTGGAAGTCGTAGTACTCCTCGGCGTCCACAGTGGCAACCTTCTTGCCGTCCCAGAGCTTGTTCAAGTAGTGCAGCGCATCGCTAGCAGCCTCACCGGCGTCATTCCAGCCCTCAAACGCGGCGAGCATTACGGTGACACGTTTGCCGTCCGCGGGTTCCTTGAGGAAACGCTCGGGCTCCGCGGTGATGTCCTGTCCTTCGGGGGTCCCGTCCACACTGTTCATCCACTCACCCTACGTCCAAGACCCTCGTGGATGCATGGCATTTCACACCGAAGCGTGTCCGGGATTCGCCCACAGCGCAACGGACGAACAGCCGCCCGCCAGGTTCCACGTAGACTGGAAACCATGCATTCCTTACCCAGCCAGCCCCTCCTCAAAGCCGTGCTCTGGGATATGGATGGCACACTCGTGGACACGGAACCCTACTGGATCGCCGCAGAGCGCGCGCTGGTGGAATCCCACGGCGGCACCTGGTCCCACCAGCAGGCCATGCAATTGGTGGGGCAGTCCCTGCTTCACTCAGCCGCCGTTCTGCAGGCCGCAGGCGTCAGGCTTGAAGCCCGCGAAATCGTGGACACCCTGAGCTCGCAAGTCATCCAACAGGTCCGCAAAGAAGTCCCCTGGCGGCCCGGCGCACGCGAACTGCTGGATGAACTCCACCTGGCAGGCATCCGCTGCGCCCTGGTAACAATGTCAGAGGGTCCTCTGGCCGGCGTGGTGGTGGACAGCCTTCCCAAGCCCTACTTCGAGTTCATGGTGACCGGGGATACCGTCACCAACGGGAAGCCACACCCGGAGGCCTACCTCACCGCCGTGGAACGGCTCAGCTTGGACGACCCGTCCGTCACCATTGACCACTGTGTTGCATTGGAGGATTCCATTCCAGGTGCCACAGCCGCCATCGCGTCAGGTGTGGTCACAGTCGGAATTCCCCATCAGGTACCCCTCCCGGAAGACCCCCGGATGATCATGTGGCCCACATTGGTGGGTCGTACCGCACCCGATCTACAGCAGCTCGTGGCTGACCGTTTCGCCGCAGCGAACTTGTTTGAAGGGGCCAACTAGGTGAGCAGCCCCTCCACACCGCATCACTCGCAAACCAAAAAGAGGGACGGCATCCCCCTCGGACGAATCGCCGGCATTCCGGTCTACCTGGCCTATTCGTGGTTCGTCATCGCAGCCTTTACCGTGTTCGTCTACGGACCCGTGTTGATGGACTACATGCCCTATCTGAACAACTGGGCCTACATCGTGGCGCTGTGCATTGCCCTACTGCTCGCCGTTTCCGTCCTGATCCACGAACTTGCACATGCGCTCAGCGCAAAGGCCTTCAAATGGCCCACCGAGAAGATCGTGCTGAACCTTTGGGGTGGACACACTCAATTCGAGAACTTCACGGCTTCGCCGGGGAAGTCCGTCATTGTCGCCCTGGCCGGGCCCGTTTCGAACTTCGTCGTCGCAGCGGTCATGTGGGCAGTCATGTCTGCCGACCTACTCAGCGGGGTGTCGGCCACCCTGGGCGACATCCTGATGAGGGCGAACCTCTTGATCGGCATCTTCAACATACTTCCCGGAATGCCACTGGATGGCGGACGTTTGGTGGAGTCTGCCGTGTGGAAGGCCACCGGCAGCCAGGACAAAGGCACCATTGCCGCAGGATGGTCAGGCCGCATCATTGTTGTGGTGCTGGTCATTTGGTTTATTGGCCTGCCCTTGATCACCGGCGCTTGGCCGGACCTAACCTTTATAGTGATCACCGTGCTGGTGTGCGGCTTCCTCTGGATGGGCGCTTCCAGCTCCATCCACCACGCGAAGCTCCGCAGTCGTTTGTATCTGGTAAGTGCCGCCGGGTTGGCTGAGCCCGCAGTGGGGGTGCCGAACTCTGCCTCAGTGGCAGATGTCCTGGATATTTCACCGGCCGGAAGTCCCGCCGTCGTGATTTGCGGTCCGGACGGCAAACCGCAGGGAGTGGTGGATTTCGGCGCAACACTCGCTGTTCCAGCCGCAGCTGCCACGACGACGCCGGTCACCGCAGTGTCGCATGCCCTGGCCGCCGGGGCGTACGTCCCCGAATGGTCCAAGGGGCAGGAACTAATTCAGTACTTGGCTCGGCTGGAGGGTGGCGAATACGCTGTGGTGGACCACAACGGAATCGTCACAGGACTGCTCCGCCAGCAGGCCGTAGTGACGGCCATAACGGGTAAGGAAGCACGCAGGAGCGGGCGCGCCTGACTGCCTTGCCGGTAGAGTTACATGCCGGCGGTTATACAAAGAAGAGACCCATTAGTTTTTTGGCGCCCACCAGCCGGTAACACACCGCGGCACAGCCGTACAGGAGCGAGGAACACCACATGAGCAGCGAAACCGCCGCCCCCGCAGCAACCACAGGCACCAACGAGCCCGCCACCGGCTCAGGACAGCCGACGGGCGCTGCACGACGCCGCGGGCCTTTCCGCGTGGGCGAGCGGGTCCAGCTCACGGACGAGCGTGGGCGCATGAACACCATCACCTTGGAGGTGGGCGGCGCTTTCCACACCCACCGCGGCTTCTTGAACCATGATGAAATCATCGGCAAGGTGGACGGCTCGGTGGTCAGCAACAACGTCGGCCAGCAATACCAGACGTTGCGGCCTTTGCTCTCTGACTTCGTACTGTCCATGCCCCGTGGTGCGGCTGTGGTTTATCCGAAGGATGCCGGCCAGATTGTCACCATGGCCGATATCTTCCCGGGCGCTCGTGTGGTGGAAGCCGGAGTGGGCTCCGGCGCCCTCTCCATCTCGCTGCTGCGCGCAGTCGGCGACGGCGGTTACCTTCACTCCTTCGAGCGTCGCGAAGAATTCGCGGACATCGCGCGTGGAAACGTTGAGACCATCTTTGGAGGCCCGCACCCCGCATGGCAGATCTCCCTGGGAGATTTCCAGGAAGAGGTTGTCAAGGCCGAGGCCCCGGGATCCGTGGACCGGGTCGTGCTGGACATGCTTGCGCCGTGGGAATGCTTGGATGCCGTCGCCACTGTCCTGGCTCCCGGCGGTGTCTGGATAAACTACGTAGCAACCGTCACCCAGTTGTCCCGCACCGCAGAAGCGATCCGTGCTGACGGCCGCTTCACCGAGCCGGACGCTTGGGAATCGATGGTACGCGGCTGGCACCTTGAAGGCCTCGCCGTTCGGCCGGACCACCGGATGGTCGCGCACACCGGATTCCTGCTCGTTACGCGCCGACTCGCCGATGGCGTCACCGGAATTTCCGTGAAACGCCGCCCCTCCAAGACCGAATTCAGCGAAGAAGACCTTAACGCCTGGACCCCTGCTGCAGTGGGGGAGCGCTCCGTCTCGGACAAGAAACTGCGCCGTGCAGCACGTGATGCCATCGCCGGGACCAACGTTCAGGATGACCCCACAGTCACAAACTGACAAAGGTCACAATAGGGTTCGCATTCCGAATGTCACCAAGCACCCTGAGCTTTTCGGGACTAAGGTCTTGTTAAGCGCAGGAAGGGGCTGATGAATCGTGGATACGTCAAACAACGACCTTGGACGGCCGACGCCGGAAGAAGCAAACGACGCAGCGGAGAATACGGCAAGCCGGAGGCTTGGTGCTGTGCAACCGCCGGAGTCCTCGAGTGAGCTGACGGTTGCCGAACGGCAAATCAACATCCTTCGGGACAAGCTTCGCCACATCGACCGCCAGTTGGCAGCCGCGACCCAGAACAACAGCAAACTGGTCAGCATGCTGGAAACGGCCAAAGCTGAAATTCTTCGTTTGAAGGGCGCCCTGGAGCAGGAGGGCCAGCCTCCTTACAGCTTCGGTACCGTGGTGCAGATCAACCCACGAAAACAGCCGGCCGCCGGCAGTTCAGGGCAGGCAGCCACCGAAGAGTCCGTAGATATCTTCAACGCCGGCCGCAAGATGCGCGTGGGAGTCAGCCCGCTGGTGAACCTCAACCAGCTCGCTGTAGGACAGGAAGTCCTGCTGAACGAGGCACTCCTGGTAGTGGCCGGGCTCGGCTACGAACGTGCCGGCGAATTGGTCACCCTCAAGGAGCTGCTGGGCAAGGACCGCGCACTGGTGGTCGGCCGAGCCGACGAAGAACGTGTAGTCAGGTTGTCCGGGGCGCTCCAAAGCGTCCACTTGAAAGTGGGCGACGCGTTGTCGCTCGATTCACGGACTGGCTACGCGCTTGAGAAGGTCCCTCGCGCCGAGGTAGAGAACCTCGTCCTCGAAGAAGTTCCCGACATCACCTACCAGGACATTGGTGGGCTTGGCCCACAGATTGAGCAGATCCGCGATGCCGTGGAGCTGCCATTCCTCCATCCCGACCTCTACCGTGAGCACGGGCTGAAGGCACCCAAGGGCATCCTGCTCTACGGCCCTCCGGGTTGCGGCAAGACCCTTATTGCCAAGGCCGTAGCGAATTCCCTTGCTGCCCGGGCAGCCGAACGGGCCGGCAATACCGATCTCAAAAGCTACTTCCTGAACATCAAGGGTCCAGAGCTCCTGGACAAGTATGTGGGTGAGACCGAACGCCACATCCGGCTGATCTTCTCCCGCGCCCGTGAAAAGGCTTCAGATGGCAGCCCCGTGGTGGTCTTCTTCGACGAAATGGACTCCTTGTTCCGCACCCGCGGTACAGGGGTCTCCTCCGACGTCGAAACCACCATCGTGCCGCAGCTTCTCAGCGAGATCGACGGTGTGGAGCGTTTGGACAACGTGATCGTCATTGGTGCCTCAAACCGCGAGGACATGATCGATCCCGCCATCCTTCGTCCCGGCCGCCTTGACGTGAAGGTCAAGATCCAGCGACCCGACGCAGAAGCTGCAGCCGACATCTTCGCCAAATACATCACCACTGACCTGCCCTTCCACCCTCAGGATTTGGCTGAGTATGGCGGCGACGTACAGGCCACCGTGGATGCCATGGTCCAGCGCACCGTGGAGGCCATGTACTCCACGGAGAAGTCCAACGAGTACCTCGAAGTCACCTACGCCAACGGCGATACCGAAATGCTGTACTTCAAAGACTTCAACTCCGGCGCCGTGGTCCAGAATGTGGTGGATCGGGCAAAGAAGTACGCCATCAAGGATTTGCTGACCAACCACCAGAAAGGTCTTCGGATCGATCACCTGCTTCGGGCCGTCGTGGATGAGTTCCGTGAGCATGAGGACATGCCCAACACCACCAACCCGGATGATTGGGCGCGGATTTCGGGCAAGAAGGGCGAAAGGATCACCTACATCCGGACCATTGTTCAGGGCAAGGCAGGGCAGGAGCCAGGCAAGTCCATCGAAACCACCGCCAACACAGGTCAGTACCTGTGACAGCAAGGCCCGAGGGTTCACCCGCAGAGAAGCTTCCCGCAGGCGGCGCCATGCGCGTCATGGGCTCGGAAACTGAATATGGAATCCATGCACCGTCAGCGCCGGGAGCCAACGCCACCATGATGTCCGCACGGATCATCCAGGCGTATGCCACGGTTACCCGTCAGCGTGCGGCAGGCGGCGCGGAGACGCGGTGGGACTACACAGACGAGGAACCGCTGCACGATGCCCGCGGTTGGACATTGGATAGGGCAGCGGCGGATCCCAGCCAGCTGACGGACCAGCCGCCTGTGCTCGACGCCGAAGCTGTCGCCTTGGCCTATGGCCGCCAGGAGTTGGAACTTGACGGCGCAGACGAGTCCGGTTCCCTGCTGATGAACATGGTCCTCGGCAATGGTGCCCGCCTGTACGTCGACCATGCGCACCCTGAGTACTCCAGCCCGGAGGTCACCAATCCACGCGATGCCGTGGCGTGGGATGCCGCCGGTGACTTGGTTGCCTTGGCCACGGTCAGGAAAGTCGCGTCCGATGCCGCGCTTCCTCCGATCAACCTGTACAAGAACAACACCGATAACAAGTCTGTGTCCTATGGCTCGCATGAGAACTACCTCATGCCGCGCTCGGTGCCCTTCGGGGACATCATCCGCGGGCTGACTCCGTTCTTCATCTCCCGCCAAGTCATCTGTGGTGCAGGCCGGGTGGGGATCGGGCAGGACAGCTCAACCCCCGGCTACCAGATCAGCCAACGGGCTGACTTTTTCGAGGCAGAGGTGGGGCTGGAGACAACCATCCGCCGCCCCATCATCAACACAAGGGACGAGCCACACGCCACGGCGGACAAGTATCGCCGACTCCACGTGATCATTGGTGACGCCAACCTCAGCCAGGCCTCCAATTTTCTGAAGTTCGGAACCACTGCCATGGTTCTGAGCCTCATTGAGGCGGGACAGGCTCCGAGGATCGAAGTTCATGAGCCGGTGCAGGCGCTCCAATCCGTCAGCCACGACACCACCTTGGCCGTCACCGTAAGGCTCCTCGACGGGAGACGCGTTACTGCACTCGATCTCCAGTGGATGTATTTCGAGGCAGCCGCCAAACTTGCCCAGGAGACTGGGGTAGCGGATTCAGTCACTGGAGACGGCCATACGCATCAGGTTTTGTCCCA
The DNA here is from genome assembly GCF_031180005.1 of Paenarthrobacter sp. Classification (NCBI taxonomy): domain Bacteria; kingdom Bacillati; phylum Actinomycetota; class Actinomycetes; order Micrococcales; family Micrococcaceae; genus Paenarthrobacter; species Paenarthrobacter sp. The sequence continues at coordinate 86,776 of NZ_JAPSHI010000013.1, forward strand.
TTGGGAGTCCACGCTGACAACTCTCGGTACAGATCCTGATGCCGCTGCCTCGTCGGTTGAGTGGGTGGCCAAAAAATCGCTGCTGGAAGGTTACCGAAATCGCGACGGACTGACGTGGGACGACGCCCGTCTCGGCTTGGTGGATCTCCAATGGTCAGATATCCGACCCGAGAAGGGCCTCTACTACAGGCTGCTCTCCAGGGACCGGATGATGCGCATTGTCGACGACGGCGACATTACCCGTGCGGTCACCGAACCGCCGTCGGACACCCGGGCCTACTTCCGCGGCCGGTGCGTTTCCAGCTTCGGCAAGGACGTTGTTGGCGCCAGTTGGGACTCAGTCATCTTCGATGTTCCAGGGCTGGGGAAACTGCAACGGGTGCCCACGCGTGAACCCCTGAGGGGGACACAGGCTTTGACCGGCGCACTCTTTGACCGCCACGAGGATGCTGCGTCTTTCCTGGCCGAATTGTTGGGTCAGGCGCCACCGCCGGCAAGGAGTTGATGGATGCCCGCCACAGGATTATTCGTGCCTGGGTAAAGCCGTCCGCAGCACCGGTGCGCGTGGCAATATGGCATTAGGAAGTCTCCGTCTTCAGGAGACTGACAGTAGGGAGAAAGAAAATGGCAGCACAGGAGCAGCAACAACCGCAGTCACGGGACACCGAGACTGAAGTCGACGTACCGGAGGCACCACCGGCAGCACCCGAGGCACAGGCTTCGGAAGCAACGCAAGGTGTGGATGACCTCCTCGATGAAATCGACGGTGTTCTCGAATCGAACGCTGAAGAGTTCGTCCGGGCGTTTGTCCAAAAGGGCGGCCAGTAGGCGGACCCGTCAGAGGATGTACTGCCCGGCCGGTGTGAGGCCGCCGGGCATCGGAATGCAGAGTCGAAGGAGTGCAGCAATGCAGGACCCATCAACCGGCCCCCTGGCCACCCAGGCAACGTCTTCTTTCACGGAGCATCTTCAACGCTCGCGTCCCGAACTCCTTCCGTTCAATCAATCGCTACCAGCCGGCACGGTCCCGTCCTCGCCGCACGCCACCACGATCGTGGCCTTGACCTACGCCGGTGGCGTGCTCATGGCCGGGGATCGCCGCGCCACCATGGGCAACATTATTGCCAGCCGGCACATCGAGAAGGTTTTTCCGGCTGACGAGTATTCAGTCCTTGGCATTGCAGGGACTGCCGGCTTGGCGATCGATATCACACGCCTTTTCCAAGTGGAACTGGAGCACTACGAAAAAATCGAAGGCACGCTCCTCAGCCTCGTCGGCAAGGCCAATCGCCTGGGCGCCATGATCCGGGGAAACCTTCCCATGGCGATGCAGGGGATGGCAGTCATTCCACTGTTTGCAGGTTTCGACCACGTCTCCGGTGTGGGCCGCTTGTTCTCCTACGACGTCACAGGCGGACGCTACGAAGAGCAGGAGCATCACTCCGTCGGTTCGGGCTCCGTATTCGCGCGTGGCGCCCTCAAGAAACTGTGGAAGCCGAACTTGTCGGAAGAGAACGCCGTGGCAGTGGCTGTTGAGGCCCTCTACGACGCCGCCGATGACGACTCCGCCACCGGCGGCCCTGACCCCGTCAGGCAACTGTGGCCTGTGGTGTATACCGTCGACCGTTCCGGCAACCGGCGCGTTCCTGAACGGGAGCTGGCCGCGATAGCCGGCGCCATTGTCGAGTCGCGGGCCGCCGCGGGACGGGAGGCCTGAGATGACACAGCAGTTCTATGTCTCTCCCGAACAGCTGATGAAGGACCGTGCGGACTTCGCGCGGAAGGGCATCGCCCGCGGACGTTCCGTGGTGGTTATCAGTTGCGCCGACGGCATCGCATTGATCGCCGAAAACCCTTCACCCTCGTTGCATAAAATCGGCGAGATCTACGACAAAATCGCCTTCGCGGCGGTGGGCAAGTACAACGAATTTGAAAGCCTCAGGCAAGCGGGCGTCCGTTACGCGGATGTGCGTGGCTATTCCTATGATCGCGAGGACGTGACGGCGCGCGGGCTGGCCAGCGTTTATGCTCAGAGCCTCGGAGCTGTGTTCACGGCCGAGCAGAAGCCATTCGAAGTGGAGTTGGCCGTAGCCGAGGTCGGCTCTACCCAGGAACGTGACCACCTGTACCGCCTCACCTTCGATGGATCAATCGCCGACGAGAACGGCTTCGTTGTCATGGGCGGGCTTGCAGACCAAATTTCCGATGTCGTCAGCGGGGCGTGGGAGGCGGACCTCAGTTTGGCGGGGGCCATGCAGTTGGCACTTCGTGCCTTGGCCACGAATAAGGAAGTGGAAGAACTGCCCGCTACCGCCGTCGAAGCCGCCGTGCTGTACCGCGATTCGGAAAGCAACCGCGGATCCCGCAGGGCGTTCCGGCGGCTCTTGCCGGACGACATGACCCGGTTGCTCACAGAGGAGAGCTGAGATGGATAAACGGATATTTGGCATCGAAACGGAATTCGGAATCTCCTACTCCAGTCCGGATTCACGTCCGCTGGCTCCTGAGGAAGTTGCCCGATACTTGTTCCGTAAGGTCGTCAGTTGGGGTAGGTCCTCCAACGTCTTCCTCACCAACGGTTCACGGCTCTACCTGGATGTGGGTTCCCACCCGGAGTACGCCACGGCCGAGTGCGACGACCTTGCCCAGCTCATCGCCCATGACCGGGCTGGCGAACTTATCCTGGACGACCTCGTCGATGAGGCCCAGGCAAGGCTCGCGGCAGAAGGCTTCAATGGCACGGTTTACCTCTTCAAGAACAACACTGATTCTGCTGGAAACTCCTACGGCAGCCATGAAAATTACCTCATACCGCGGCGGGGGGAGTTCTCCCGCCTGGCCGAGATCCTGATTCCCTTCCTGGTGACACGGCAGCTGATCGCCGGCGCCGGCAAGGTATTGAAGACCCCGCATGGTGCTACGTTCGCTTTCTCCCAGCGCGCCGACCATATCTGGGAAGGCGTGTCCTCGGCCACCACCCGGTCCAGACCCATCATCAACACCCGCGATGAGCCGCATGCGGACGCGGAGTTCTACCGCCGCCTCCACGTGATCGTAGGCGACTCCAACATGTCTGAGACGTCCGCGCTGCTCAAGGTCGGCACTGTGGACCTCATCCTCCGCATGATCGAGGCAGGCGTCATCATGCGGGACATGCGCATGGAGAACCCCATCCGCAGCATCCGCGAAATTTCCCACGACCTTACGGGCCGCGCATTGGTTCGTTTGGCCAATGGACGGCAACTCACGGCCCTTGATATTCAGCGGGAGTACCTCAACAAGGTGACAGACTTCGTGGCCACGAACGGCGCGCACAACGCCCACGTACCACTCATCCTGGACTTGTGGGAGCGGACGTTGAATGCCATTGAGAGCGGCGACACAAGCACCATCGACACCGAAGTGGATTGGGCTATCAAGAAAAAGCTCATGGACGGCTACATGCGCCGTCATGACCTCAGCCTGGATTCACCTCGTATTGCCCAATTGGACCTCACGTACCACGACATTTCGCGGCAACGCGGCATCTTCTTCCTCCTGCAGGCGCGCGGAGCAGCACGCAGGCTGGTCACGGAAACCGACGTCAAAGATGCCGTGGACGCACCACCTCAGACGACTCGCGCAAAGCTTCGGGGGGACTTTGTACGGAGAGCGCAGGAGCTTGGCCGCGATTACACAGTCGACTGGGTGCACCTGAAACTCAACGACCGCGCCCACCAAACGATCCTGTGCAAGGATCCTTTCCGGAGCGTGGACGAACGAGTGGATGCGCTCCTGGACTCAATGGGCTGACGGGCTCTATAAGCTGGCTCCCAGCTTCACGGGCTATTCTGGATAGTGGTCTCTTCCCGAGATACACCTTGCTCGGATGTGCTAAGCGCCTTTCCGAGTTTCCCTTTGCCCCGACGAAAGTGTCTTTTTGTGCGCCGACTCCTAGCAATTCTCCTTCCCGCCCTGTTTCTCATTACCGCCTGCGGTGGGGAAAGCACGCCGGCCGCCGAGCCCACCAGCAAGTCCGTTGGTGACGTCTCCAAGCTTGACTCCCTGAAGGTAACGGACAACGGCAACGACAAAGCGCCCGGCATTGAATTCTCCAAGCCCTTGGCTGTGACGGGACCCACCGTTGACGTCGTGAGTGAAGGTGATGGGGAGCGCGTGAAAACGGGCCAAACTGCCGAGTTGGCCTACATTGCAGTGGATGGCACTGATGGCAAAACACTTGAGGACGGCTACGCAAACGGACCCCAACCGATCGAACTGACGGACCAGGTGAAGACCGATAACGAGCTGATCTACAACGCCGTCATCGGTGCAAAGGTGGGAAGCCACATTGCCATCGCTGCGCCAGGTAACTCCTCCGGTTCCACTCCGGCGTCCACGCAGCTGGTGGTATTCAAGATCGTCTCCGCCAAGGATGCAGCTCCGGTGCTCGAAAAGCCGGAGGGCGAAACTGTGACCCCGCCTGCCGGTCTTCCCACCGTGACGGAAGACGACAAGGGCATTCCGCAGCTCTCAGTTGACGGGGTTTCAGCTCCCAAGGAACTCATTTCCCAGGATCTCATCAAGGGAACCGGTGCCGCCGTCAAGGCATCGGACACCCTGACGGTCAACTATGTGGGAGTCACCCTTGCGGGCGGAACCAAGTTCGATTCCAGCTACGACCGTGGAGAACCCGCCAGCTTCCCGCTGACGGGTGTCATCAAGGGTTGGACACAGGGCCTTGAAGGCAAGACCGTTGGCTCCCGGGTTCTCCTTGTTATTCCGCAGGACCTCGCCTATGGCGAGGCCGGACAAGGTGAAGCCAAGGGCGACCTCGTATTCGTCGTGGACATCCTCGGCGTCAAGTAACTTGGCCTGAGACTTCGACAAGACAGGCAGGCGCTGGCTTAGGCTGGTTCCTGACATCCATCCGTTCCCCAATAATTAGGAGCAACCATGTCATTTGGTCAGCGTGACTTCGACCGCACCAAGCCCGAAATCGACTTCCCTGAAGGCGACGTCCCCACGGACCTCGTCATCACGGACCTCATTGAGGGCTCCGGCCCCGAGGCCAAGGCAGGCGACACTGTGTCCACCCACTACGTCGGCGTTGCCTGGTCCACTGGCGAAGAATTCGACGCTTCCTGGGGCCGTGGCGCCCCGCTGGACTTCCGCGTCGGCGTCGGCCAGGTCATCCAGGGCTGGGATCAGGGCCTGCTGGGCATGAAGGTAGGCGGCCGCCGTCGCCTGGAGATCCCCTCGGAGCTCGCCTACGGCTCACGTGGCGCTGGTGGAGCAATCAAGCCCAACGAGGCTTTGATCTTCGTAGTCGACCTCGTGGCTGTCCGCTAGGATTCTGGCTGTTCGCAAGGCGCGTTACCTTCCGGTTTTGCCGGTCGGTGACGCGCCTTGCTGCTTTCCCGCTGGTTTTTAGTAACGTAGCAACCGTGTCCGCATCCCGCACTGAACGTCTCCTGAACCTTCTCCTTGCTTTGCTCAATACCAAAGTGGGCCTTCCGCGTGCCGTGCTGCGCGACAAGGTCTACCACGATTCGGCGGATAATGACGTGGCCTTTGGACGTATGTTCGAACGCGACAAAGTGGATCTGAAGCAGTTTGGCTTCGAAATTGAGACCTTGATGGACCCGCGCAACTTCGGTGCGGACGACCCCGCCTCGACGCGCTACCGTATCGGCAAGGACTCCAATCGGCTTCCTGACGTGAGCCTGACGACTGCAGAGAGTACGGTGCTTTTGCTGGCGGCCCAGTTATGGGAACGGGCTGCTTTGGGAACAGCGGCGGCTAACGCCGTTCGCAAGCTGCAGGCCGCAGGAGGCTTCACGGACGTTGACCTGCCTGCCGGCGTCCAACCCAGGATCAAACCAGCCGGACAAGCCTTCGACGACGTCGTTGCGGCCATGCATGGCCGGCATCCTGTCCGCTTCGGCTACCTCGCGGTCAGTACCGGACGGGAAGAGGTCCGCGAAGTCGAGCCATGGGGCTTGGGCAGCCGCTTCGGTCAGTGGTACCTCGCGGGCCGGGATCGGGGGAGAGGGGCCAAAAGGCTCTTCAGGCTCTCACGGATGACCACAGCAGTAAGCGTTGTAACCACGAGCACTTTCCAACCACCGGAGGGCTTCAGTGCCCGGGCGGAGTTGGACGCACTCAATGAGCTGCCCGTCCAACAAGCCACACTGGACGTCGATGAGGACAAACTGCTTGCCTTGCGCAAAAGGGCCGTGTCCGTCGAGGCAGCCCCTGGTGCAATCAGTCGTGACCGCATCACGGTGGAGTTCCGGGATCCTGAGCAGCTGGCAGAGGAGCTGGCCTCCTACGGCCCCCACGTCAAAGTGGTGGGGCCCACAGAGCTGCGTTCCGCCGTCGTACGCCGCCTCAAAGCTGCCGCAAACTTTGATGACGCTCCACCCGTATCCATTGAATTTCCCGCAGCCGGCCGTGCACCCCGCACGCGCAAGCGCACCTCTGAAGACCAACTCGCCAGGATGCTGCAACTAGTTCCTTTCCTGGTTCACCACCAAGGTTTGCACATCCAGCAGGTGGCCGATCATTTTGGCATCAGCCGCAAGGCGCTGATCGATGACCTGAAGATCCTTATCTGTTCGGGGCTGCCGGAGGGGTACCCTGACGATCTGCTGGACATCCAATGGGAGAACGATCACGTCTACATCTCCGAACACCTTGATTTGAACCGTCCTGTGCGTTTCAGCGAAGACGAAGCGGCTGCGTTGCTGACCGGCTTGGCCATGCTGGGCGATCTGCCGGCACTGGCGGGGATGCTTGAGGATGAGTCGGGAAGCGCCCTGGAATCCGTCACCATCAAGCTGACAGGCGCTGCCGGACAAGCTGCACGATTGGCCGGCTCAGTCTCCGGTCAGTCGGTGGCGCCGGAACAGTCACAAGCTTTCGCCGCAATAACCCGCGCAATCCGTGAGGGGCAGCAACTGCGACTCAGGTACTTCTCACTGCAACGCGACGAAGTGACCGAGCGGGACGTTGACCCCCTCCGACTCTACTCACTGGACAATACCTGGTACTTCGAGGCGTACTGCCACAGCAAGGCGGGTATCAGGAACTTCCGGCTGGACAGGGTGGAAGCGCTGGAAACAAACGGCCGCGCCGTGTCCATGCCGGCAACGGGCGGGCAGGACTTTCCGGCCCGACTGTTCACGCCCAGCGACGATGACGTGCTGGTGGTTCTTCAGCTGACCCGTCAGGCAGCCGGACTCGCTGACGACTACTACGCCGAGCGAACCGCTCAACTGCCCGACGGCGGCCTGCTCGCCGAAGTCCGGTTCGGCAATGCAGAGTGGCTGCCGATGTTCGTTTCACAGCATGGAGGCACCGTTCGGATCCTCGATCCCGGGCACCTGCGGCAGGAAAGCCGCGCTTGGGTCGACGCGGCCTTGGCGCAGTACAACTCACCTTCCGGCTCGAAGGCTGGCTAGACTACTCAGATGCCATGGTGGTTTTGGATCCTGTTGTGGATCGCGCTTATAGCCCTTTCGTTGCTCCTTCACCTGACTTTGGGCTATCGCCTGTACAAGAAATTCATGTCAACTGTTCATGAATTGGGTGCCGCGGGTAAACGTTTCAGCAACCTGACTCCCGCCCAAGAAACCTCTGACGTTGAAACCGCCGAATCTCAGCCCGCGCCGGGGTCCGCAGTTTTTGCCTCACCGGAACAGATGCGTCATGATTACCTGACGGCCAAAGCCTTCCGTCAGGAAGTTCGTCGGCAACGACGCATCAAGCGCAAAGCCGAGCGGGGTCAACCCCAATCCCTGCACGACATTGAATTCAGATAGACGTAGGATGTATCCAAAAGGAAAGGACCTCCCCACATGAGGCTCGAAGGCTGGCATCTCATCATCATCATCGTCCTGGCTCTGGTGCTCTTTGCAGCGCCGAAGCTGCCGTCCATGGCGCGCAGCATTGGGCAGTCGATGCGTATTTTCAAGTCTGAAGTCCGGGAAATGAAGAAGGATGGTTCTTCCGAAGCCAAGGACTCCCAGGAAGCTTCCGACGCCGTGGAAGGCAAAGTAGTGGGCCACCCGGACGCCAAGGCCAAGAACAACGGCGAGACTGACGTACCGCCCTCCAACCGCGTCTAAAGAGAAGTGGTAGAGACGAAGGGGCGCAAGGCCAACCCCGAAGCCCGGATGGCGCTCCTGGATCACCTCAAGGAGCTGCGAAACCGGCTCTTCAAGGCTGCAATCGGCGTCATCCTGGGAACAGTGGTGGGCTTCATCGTCTACCAGCCTCTCCTGGAAGCACTGATCAAGCCGATCAAGGACCTCAACGAAAAAGAGGGACGCGCTGCCACGCTGAACTTTGATGGCGTCGCCAGTTCGTTCGACCTCATGGTGCAGGTGTCGGTTTTTCTTGGCGTGATCCTGTCAAGCCCGGTCTGGATTTACCAACTGTGGGCCTTCATCGTTCCAGGTCTCCACAAAAAGGAACGGCGCTTGGCATTGTCCTTCGTGGCGGCCGCCGTACCCCTTTTCATCGGCGGCGTCCTGCTTGCCTGGTTGGTGTTGCCCAATGCGGTTCGCGTCCTGACCGACTTCACTCCGGTGGGCGGTTCAAACTTCATCAGCGCCGAAATTTATTTGGCCTTTGTCCTCCGACTCCTGTTGGCTTTCGGCATCGCCTTCCTCGTCCCCGTGGTCCTTGTGGGATTGAATCTCGCAGGAATTGTGAAGGGCAAGCAGCTCATCAAGAGTTGGCGAATCACCATCTTCCTGGTGTGCCTGTTCGCTGCAATGGCCGCTCCCGGCGCTGACGCCATGAGCATGTTCTACCTCGCAGCTCCCATGCTGCTCCTGTTCTTCGCGGCGATCGGTATCTGCGTCCTGAATGACCGCCGCCGTGAGCGCCGCGCCATCAAGCGGGCGGCTGAGACTGAGGCCACTGCAGACATCGCAACCCCGGCCACCGATCTGGAGAATCTCTAGACGTTGGGCCACTAGGCTTGATGCATGTCCTCCATTTCCGGGTCTTCATCTCCATCAGACCGTTACCAGGCGGCAGCCCAGCGGGCAGCTGAGTCGAAAACGTATCTGGGCGCCTTCGCGCGTTCCCTGGACTTTGAACTGGACGACTTCCAACGTGAGGCGTGCAGGTCTCTCCAGGAAGGCCGGGGCGTTCTGGTGGCAGCCCCAACAGGCGCTGGTAAGACGATCGTGGGTGAGTTCGCGATCTACCTGGCCTTGGAGCGTGGGCTCAAGGCGTTTTACACCACGCCCATCAAGGCCTTGAGCAACCAGAAGTACTCGGAGTTGGCAGCAAAATACGGGTCAGCGAACGTTGGCTTGCTGACGGGTGACACCACTATCAACGGCGATGCTCCGGTGGTGGTTATGACAACCGAAGTTCTTAGGAACATGCTTTACGCCGACTCCGAGACACTTGGCGATCTTGGGTTCGTGGTGATGGACGAAGTTCATTACCTGGCCGACCGCTTCCGCGGCGCCGTGTGGGAAGAAGTCATCATCCACCTGCCCAGCGAAGTGCAGGTTGCCTCACTGAGTGCCACGGTTTCCAACGCGGAAGAATTCGGCGCGTGGCTGGATACAGTGAGGGGAGATACTGACGTCATCGTCTCCGAACACCGCCCAGTCCCGCTGTGGCAGCACGTCATGGTAGGCCGGGAAATAGTGGATCTCTTTGCCGGCGACACAACGTTCGACGAAATTGCGCCCCAGGCCCCCGGAGCACAGGAAACCGAAGCCCCGGATCTTTCCGAAGCGGACGAGGTCCTGGCCGAGCCGGCAACCACCAACCACCGGCGCGCCTCAGCCAAGCGCTCCACGGCAGAAACGGTCCGCCAAGCAGTCACCGGCCCTGAGTTCGAGGTCAATCCGGACCTGTTGGCCATGGCCCGCTCCGAGAGCCGGATGAACATGAACGGACGATTCGGCCATGGCGGTCGGAGTCGGCGTCGTCAGGACCGATACCGCGATGAGCGGCAGCAGTCCGAGCAGCGCAGTCCCGTGCGGAAAGCCAGCCGCCCCCAGGTCATTGAGAGCCTCAGGCGCCAGGATCTCCTGCCCGCCATCACCTTTATTTTCTCCAGGGCAGGTTGTGACGCTGCGGTAGCGCAGTGTGCATCATCGGGACTTTGGCTGACCACCGAACGTGAGCAGCAAATCATTGCCCAGCGCGTGGACGAGGCGAGCCACGAGATTCCAGCGGACGACCTCGACGTCCTCGGATTCTGGGCTTGGCGGGACGGTCTGATCAGGGGCTTTGCTGCCCACCATGCAGGCATGCTTCCCACGTTCAAGGAAGTAGTGGAGAAGCTCTTTGCCGACGGCCTGGTCAAGGCAGTCTTCGCCACTGAAACACTCGCCCTTGGCGTCAATATGCCCGCACGCTGCGTAGTGCTTGAAAAGCTGGAAAAGTTCAATGGCGAAGCGCACGTCAACATCACGGCGGGGGAGTACACCCAACTCACCGGTCGCGCCGGGCGCCGTGGCATCGACGTCGAAGGCCATGCCGTGGTGCTGTGGCAGCCGGGAACGGATCCGGCGGCCGTAGCTGGTCTTGCCTCACGCCGCACCTACCCCCTGAACTCCAGTTTCAGGCCTACGTACAACATGAGCATCAATCTGATTGCCCAATTCGGACGCGTTAGGGCCCGCGAAATCCTTGAATCGTCGTTCGCCCAATTTCAAGCTGACCGTTCCGTCGTAGGCCTTGCCCGGCAGGTGCGGGGTCGCGAAGAATCGCTGGCGGGCTACGCCAAATCCATGCAGTGCCACCTGGGTGACTTCACTGAGTACTCAAAGCTCCGGCGTGAGCTCAGCGATGCCGAGAATTTCGCCGCCCGCGACCACCAGCGGGCCCGTAAATCCCACGTATCGGATTCCCTGGCCCGCCTTATCCCCGGTGACGTAATCAGCATCTACAGCGGCCGGCTGGCAGGACATGCCGTTGTGCTGGAGGTGGACCGCAATGCCCGGGAACCAAGACCCTCGGTCCTCACCTCTGATAACCAATTGCGACGCATCGGTGTCCACGACCTCGACGGTCCGGTGTCGCCAGTGACGCGTATCCGTATTCCGAAGTCCTTCAATGCGAAGGTCCCCAAATCCCGCCGGGACCTCGCTTCGTCGATGCGGCACGCCATCAGTGAGGACGCACCCCACAGCCGTCGCAACAGCAGACACGAAGACTTTGGCCTCGGGGCGCGCCTTCCGGATCAGGAGAAGAAGATCGCGGACCTTCGGCGAGCACTGCGGGCTCATCCGTGCCATGGCTGCAGCGAACGCGAAGACCATGCTCGGTGGTCGGAGCGTTGGTGGAAGTTACGCAGGGACACCGATGGACTGGTCCGGCAGATCCAGAGCAGGACGAACACCATTGCCAAGACTTTTGACCGCGTCTGTGATGTTCTGTCGGTCTACGGTTACCTGGAAACCAGCGACGCCGGACTTGTCACCATCAGTGCCGACGGGCAGCGGCTTCGTCGGATTTACGGTGAAAAGGATTTGCTCATTTCCCAGACTGTTCGGCGCGGTGCCATCAACGACCTCGACGCCGCCGAACTGGCCTCGCTTGCCAGCACCCTGGTTTACCAAGCCAAACGGGAAGACCGCGGCCTGCGGCCCAGAATGCCCAGCGTTGCCCTGGAATCAGCCATAGACATCGTCATCCGCGAATGGTCCCAGCTGGAGGATACCGAAGAACGCAACAGGTTGCCTTTGACCGGCGAACCGGAACTTGGTCTGATGTGGCCCATGTACAAGTGGGCCAAGGGACGCCATCTTCAGGACGTGCTCAGCGGAACTGACCTCGCTGCCGGGGACTTTGTCCGCTGGGCCAAGCAAGTGGTGGACCTCCTTGACCAGCTGGCCAAGATCCCTCAACTCGACCCACGCTCGGCCCGTATTTGCCGCGAATCCATCGACTTGGTTCGCCGCGGCGTCGTGGCCTACTCCACAGTGGCTTAGCGCCGCCCTACTCTCATTGAAAGTTTTCAACGCTCGAGGAGCACAACGCATGAACCAGCCAGGCGTAGCAGCCGGCCAAGACCGCACCGCGAACGACCGCAAGGTCACGATGTACCGCAACGGTTCGATCTATACCGCCGCAGATCCTTTTGCCACGGCCCTGGTGATGGACGGCGATACCGTGGCTTGGGTCGGGTCCGAACAGGCTGCCACCTCAATAGCTGACTCGTCCATGGAGGTCATCGACCTCCGCGGAGCACTCCTGGCACCAGGTTTCGTAGACTCCCATGCACACCTGACGGAGACAGGCCTTGCCCTGTCCGGCCTGCAACTCACCGGGGTGCGTTCAGCCACGGAACTGCTCGACGCCGTTGCCTCCTCCAGCGGCACAGGTGCAGTCCTGGGTCACGGTTGGGATGAAACGACGTGGCAGGATCCCACGCTCCCTACCTTGGAGGAAATTGAAAGGGCGTCTGCCGGGCGGGCTGTCTACCTGTCACGCATCGACGTCCACTCCGCCTTGGTTTCGTCGTCGTTGGCCGCGGCCGCAGGGCTGGACGGCCTCGATGGTTTCTCCGGAGCCGCCCGCGTTGTTCGTGCGGCACATACGGCCGCCCGGCTGACTGCACGGAAGTTCCCGGAACACGAACGGCGCGGATACCAGGAATCGGCCCTGCAGGAGGCGGCGTCCCAAGGGTATGTAGCCTTGGCCGAGATGTCCGCACCTCACATTTGCGGGTCCGAAGACCTGCGAATGGCCGCCTCCTGGAACGAGGACGTGAACCGGCCTGAGGTGCTTCCCTACTGGGGCGAGCTGGCGACGTCGGAGGAGCACGCGCGGTCAATTCTGGACAAACTTGATACGCGGGTCGTGGGCCTTGCCGGTGACCTCAACATTGACGGTTCAATCGGCTCCCGCACAGCGGCCCTCGTGGACGACTATTCCGATGCACCGGGCCAACGCGGCAGTTTGTACCTGTCAGTGGACGACGCCACCAAACATCTTGTGGCCACGTCTCTTCTGGGAGTCCAGGCTGGCTTTCATGTCATAGGTGACGCTGGCCTCGGGGCAGTGCTGGACGCATTGGACGCAGCGGCCGCAGAGGTGGGGGAGCAGCGCATCCGGGCAGCCGGCCATAGGCTTGAACACGTAGAGATGGCTGACCAGGCCGCCATCGAACGGCTGGCCAAGTACTCCGTGTCGGTCAGTGTGCAGCCCGGCTTCGATGCCGCATGGGGTCAACCGGGTGGGCTCTACGAACAGCGGTTGGGTGGGCGCAGCCAAACGATGAACCCCTTCGCTTCCTTCTACGCCAGCGGCGTCCCTATCGCCTTCGGCAGTGACAGCCCTGTCACCCCTCTCCGCCCGTGGTCGAGCGTGCGTGCCTGCCTGGAGCACAGCAACCCGGAGCAAAGAATCTCGGCTCGTGCCGCCTTCTTGGGCCACACGCGTGCAGGGTGGCGGGCCACCAAACACCGGAACCCCCTGATGGGCCAATTGGTCCCCGGCGCACCTGCCAGTTTCGCTGTGTGGGAAGTGGACGAACTGATGGTCCAGGTGGCTGATAGCCGCGTACAGTCGTGGAGCACTGATCCTCGGGCACGGACACCCCTTTTGCCTGCCCTGGACACGGGCAGCGACCCCCGATGCCTTCAGACAGTACGCGAGGGCCACGAGTTGTTCGCCCACGAGTCGCTGAGGGCGTGAAACTCGTAGGCCTCACCATCGACGTCCCGCACTACCCTCATCGTGTGTCCCGGGCCACAACCGCCAAACGAATCCTATCCGGCGTCCTATAATGGAGAGTTGCGCCAGAACGCCAGCCGCCAGGCTGCTCCGGCACACTGACCGCTCCATCAAGGAAAGGCCTCTTCTTGCGTGTCCTGACGATCATTCCCACCTACAACGAGCTGGAATCGCTCCCCGTGACATTGGGACGGCTGCGCGCAGCGGTACCCGACTCCGATGTCCTGGTGGTCGACGACAACAGCCCTGACGGCACGGGAAAGCTGGCCGACGGCTTCGCCGCGGAGGACAGCCAGGTGCACGTCCTGCATCGTAAGGGCAAGGAAGGCCTGGGGGCCGCCTACATCGCCGGCTTCAAGTGGGGACTGGCCGCAGGCTATGACGTCCTGGTTGAAATGGACGCCGACGGTTCTCATAAGCCGGAGCAACTGCCGCTTCTTCTCGACGCCGTCAAGGAGGGAGCAGACCTCGCCATGGGATCCCGGTGGGTCCCCGGTGGCAGTGTGGTTAACTGGCCGCTCTACCGCCAGGCAATCTCCCGCATTGGCAGCACCTACGCCCGCATCATGCTGGGCGTCAAGATCAAGGACGTCACCGGAGGCTACCGGGCGTTCCGCCGGAGCACGCTCGAGGCGCTCAACTTGGACGAAGTCGAGTCGGTTGGCTACGGCTTCCAGGTTGACCTCGCATGGCGCGTGGCAAAACTTGGCCTCCGCATCGAGGAGCGCCCCATTACATTCGTCGAACGTGAGCTCGGGGCATCGAAGATGAGCGGCAACATCGTGGTGGAAGCCATGATCAACGTCACCAAATGGGGACTGGCAGCACGTTGGGAAAAGCTCACCCGCAAGTCACCCGCAGTGGCCAAGTAGCTCGACACTTTTACAGGCAGAAAGGCCGGGTCCGGTTCCCATAAGGAACCGGACCCGGCCTTTATCTTTGGATCTGTCACCCGCTATGCGGAGCGGCGTTCTCCACGGCGCTCACGCAGGATGTTCAGCCGATCCTCAAGGATCTGCTCCAGCTCGGGGAGGCTGCGGCGCTCCAAGAGCATGTCCCAGTGGGTGCGGACGGCTTTCTCGTTGGCGTCCACAGGTCGCTCACCATCAACCAGCAGTGCTTCCTTGCCGGTCTTGGAAACCCATACGGGGGGAATTTCGGCTTCGGAGGAGAAGGTCACGAAGACCTGCTCGCCATCCTCGCAACGGTACTCGACCCGCTGGCGCGGTGCCGGTTCAACGCCGGATTCTGTTTCCATGCTTTGGGCGCCAAGACGCATACCCCGCAGGCTGCGATCGCTCATGATTACTCCCTCTGTCTGTTCGCGGAGCAGGAACTCCGCGCTAGCCGTAAGCCGTTTTCACGATCCTTACGGACTACTTCTGCACACCTTGCATCACTAATTGCAACGCCTGGCCAAGCTTTAATGTTCCATCCACGCTGAACCAGCCGGACAAATATCCCATTATACGCGGTTCAACGCCCACTACTCAAAAGGGACCAACAAACAACGAACGGCCAGCCGAAGGGGCTGACCGCTCGTAGCGCTGAAACTCTGGTTACTCGGCGGGTCTTGCGTGCTCTGCGGACGTGGTGGGCGCCGGCACCTTGGCTTCACCGTTGTCGCCGAAGAGGCCAACGGGGGAGTCCCCGTTATTACCTCCAAGGGCGCCGCCGATGCCCTTAAGTGCCTCGCCGACCTCACTTGGAATGATCCAGAGCTTGTTCGAGCTTCCCTCGGCGATCTTGGGAAGTGTCTGCAAGTACTGGTAGGCAAGGAGCTTCTGGTCCGGGTTGCCCTTGTGAATGGCATCGAAGACCTTCTGGATGGCTTGAGCTTCACCATCTGCCCTGAGGATGGCCGCCTTCGCGTCACCTTCAGCCGCGAGGATGGCTGCCTGCCGTTGACCTTCGGCGGTAAGAATCTGCGACTGCTTGGTGCCTTCAGCGGTCAGGATGGCTGCACGGCGATCCCGTTCAGCGCGCATCTGCTTTTCCATCGAGTCCTGAATGGAGTGGGGCGGATCAATCGCCTTCAGCTCCACGCGGGAAACGCGGATTCCCCAACGGCCCGTAGCTTCGTCCAAGACTCCGCGCAGCTGGCCGTTGATCTGGTCGCGGGAGGTGAGTGCTTCTTCGAGGTTGAGCCCGCCCACCACGTTACGAAGCGTGGTGGTGGTCAACTGCTCCACGGCCTGGATGTAGTTGGCGATCTCGTAGGTTGCCGCCCTCGGATCGGTAACTTGGAAGTAGACAACGGTGTCAATCGAAACAACCAGGTTGTCCTCGGTGATGACCGGCTGAGGCGGGAACGACACCACCTGTTCACGCAGGTCGAGCAACGGCAGCAGCCGGTCGACGAACGGGATCAGGATGGTTAGTCCCGGGTTGAGCGTCCGCTGGTACTTGCCGAGGCGTTCAACGACGCCGGCACGTGCCTGCGGGATGATCCTCACCGAACGGACCAACACGATGATGACAAAAATGACGAGAACAATCAGCACAATTGCCGCTGCTGTTCCTCCTAAGCCGTCCATACATCTCCTTCATTCCCCAATTGCGTGGTTTGATGCGGCTGGACCCGGGCAGGCTGCCCGGGTCGGCAACCATTGAAATTCAAGGGCGCGCCTTAGCGCGGGCTGTTCTCGGCAGGCGAGGCTACTACCGCCGTCGCACCGTCGATCCTGGTGACCTGGACTGTAGAACCGGCGTCCAGAACACCAGCGGTGCTGCGGGCGCTCCACACGTCGCCGCCGATCTTCACCAATCCACTGGTTCCGCTCACGGCTTCGATAACGAGTGCGGACTGACCGATGAGCCGGTCGATATTACTGCGCTGTTCCGCCGGTCCCTTGTGAAGGTGCTTCATTGCTACGGGCCGGACAAAGACAATCATCAGGAGAGAGACCACTGAGAAGATCACGATTTGGAGCCAGAAATCGGCTCCCGCGAAGTCGGCGATCAGCCCGGCAAGGGCACCGCCGCCCAGCATGATGAAGAAGAGGTCGAGGGTAAGCATCTCCACCACTGCGAACGCGAGGAAGACCGTGAGCCAGAGGGCCCACCAATTCTCGCCGAGCCATTCAAACATCATTTCCCCCTTGGTCCCGGATCCCGCGAGCGGGATCACAGTCACTGTCCCTCCATCCTAGCCCGACGTCCCTTCCCATGTCAGGAGACGGCGAATTCGCTGATCCGGAACTTCGCTGTGGTTGCCACGGAACCTTCCAAGGATGCCAATTCGGCCAACTCTTCACGATCCAGATGGTGCCCGGCCGGACCCATATAGGCCAGGTCAGCTACCTCCTGACCAGTCAGCATCAAGGGAAGATCCAGGCTTTGGCTGGTGCCTGAGTCAAAATAGCCCTTCATGGATTCTGCCAACCGATCTTCTTTGCCCTCTTGAATGCCGAGCATCCCGGTTCGGGCTGCAATCTCAGCAAGGTGGCCTGGCATGGGCGTCACAACGATCAACGAGCCGCCTGGCCGCAGCACCCGGGCAAACTCGGCGGGGTTCCGCGGGGCAAAGACCACCGTTACCACGTCGGCGGTGTTGTCCTCCATGGGTAACGGACGCCAAATGTCCCAAACAAGATTGGCGGCCTCCGGATTGAGCCGGGCGGCGCGCCTCAGGGCGAATTTGGAAATGTCCACGCCGACTCCCGTAGCCCCTGACATCTGAAGGACCGCATGCAGGTAGTGCCCGGTGCCGGTGCCTGCGTCCAGAACCAGCGCGTCGGAACGTTGAAGGGACCCGGCGGCTGCTTGGGCAAGGGCTTGGGATAGTCCGGAGTAATGACCGGCGTCCAGGAACCTGTGCCGGGCTGCCACCATCTCCGCCGAGTCGGCTTCGAAGACCGTGCCTTTGCCCGTCAGCAGGTTGAAGTAACCCTGTTTAGCGGCGTCGAACAGGTGCCCGGCCTCACAAGCGAGAGTCCGTTGCTGGCCTTCCCTGAGCTGGAACGTCCCTTGGCAAACAGGACAGCGGAGGGCAGCAACAGCGTGGGACAACATGGCTTCAATCCTACGGCGGACGGAGTGTCAGGTGCCGGGTGCTGAACCGCCGGGCTAGGCTCACCAACGTGAAACCCGAGCAATTGCACCTGCTGAACACTGTGTCCGCCCCGGCAATCCACCCCGACGGCAGCAAGGCGGTGGTCTCCGTCGTGAGGCCGGACTTTGATGCTGACAGCTACGTAGGCCAGCTGTGGAGCGTTCCTTTGGACACCACCAAGTTTCCGCGACGCATCACGCGCGGCTTCCGGGACAGCTCTCCTGCTTTCTCTCCCGACGGGCTGGTTTTGGCGTTCCTCAGGAACGACCCGGACGGCAAACCACAGCTATTCGTCGTGGAGGCCGCAGGCGGCGAGCCACAACGGATCACGGATCAGCAGGCCGGCGTGGGTGGGTTCGTGTGGGCGCCGGATTCCCACCGAATCGCGTTCGAGGCCCGCGCGCCGGAACAAGGCCGCTACGGCACGGTGGATGGCGTCACATCGGGCGGTGAAGATGCCCGACTCATCACCACCAACCAATACAGGATGAATGGCGTCGGATACACCGCAGACCAGCGTCAGCAGCTGTTTGTGGTTGAAGTCCCGGAGTTGGGCGGGGAACCATTCGTTGTTCCGCGCGGGAGGGCCGCTCACGAACAGCCGACTCGGACGGTTACGGGGGTTCCGACTGCACGGCAGGTCACGTTTGGCGACTCGGACCACGAATCGCCGTGCTTTTCAGCCGACGGCTCCCACCTGTACTTCGTTGCTGCCCTTCATGAAGGAAACGACGACGACCTCGTCACCTCCGTCTATCGGGTCGGCGCCGGCGGCGGCCAGCCGACCGTCGTCGAACCTTCCAACAAGAAGTTGCAGACCGTCACTGCTGTCCGTACCTCCACGGACGGCCGTCGGCTGTTCTACGTGGCCCAGGATCTGGGGGACACCGGCAAGGACTTTGTGGCTCGGAATTCTGTTCTGTACGTCATTCCCATCGAGGGGGGAGAGTCGGTGGCGTTGACTGACGTGGAACATCTGGACGTGTCGGGACCGCTGGAACCCAACGGTCCAGCAAGTGTACTGGTGCTGAACACGGCGTTGGGAAGTGTCGAACTGCTGGACGTCACTGCGCAAGGCGAAATCACACCGCTGATCCATGGTGCGCGGGTAGTTTTCGGGGCAACAGTCGCCGCAAACGGGGAAATTGCCGTGAGTTTCTCCGATTCCTCAACGGTGGGAGATGTCGCGTCACTGGAACGGGGAGAGATCCGCCTCCTCACGGATTTCTCCGCCGCCCTGCGCAACAACACACGTGTAACTGAACCCTTGGACTTCGACGCTGAATCCGCCGACGGACACCCGATTCATGGTTGGGTGGTATTGCCTGATGGCCCGGGGCCACACCCGGTACTGCTCACCATCCATGGCGGCCCATTCTCCCAGTACACCAGCGCGTTCTTCGACGAAGCGCAGGTTTACGCCGCTGCAGGGTATGCCGTTGTCATGTGCAATCCACGAGGGTCGTCCGGCTACGGCCAATCCCATGGGCGCGCCATCAAGGAACGCATGGGTACGCTGGATATGCAGGACGTTCTTGCCTTCCTCGACTCAGCATTGGCCTCTTTTGACGCCCTGGATAAAGACCGGGTGGGGATCATGGGTGGTTCCTATGGTGGTTATCTCACCGCCTGGACCATCGCCCACGAGCATAGGTTCAAGGGTGCGATTGTGGAGCGCGGCTTCCTGGACCCTGTCAGCTTTTTGGGTTCCGCTGACATCGGTTGGTTCTTCGGGGCTGAATACATTGGAGGAACACCGGAGCAGATGACCGCGCAAAGTCCCATGGCGGTGGTTTCGCATGTCGGCACACCGACCCTGGTGATTCACAGCGAAAACGATCTACGGTGCCCCATCGAACAGGGGCAGCGGTACTACGCACACTTGAAGGCCCAGGGCGTGGACACTTCCCTGCTGATCTTCCCCGGGGAAGACCACGAGTTGTCAAGGTCCGGGACGCCTCACCACCGGAAGCAGCGCTTTGATCACATCCTTCGTTGGTGGGCGCAGTACCTTCCAACGGATGCCAATCGCTTCGAGGACCAGCCGTAGCCGTACTCGCCGGATTCAGCGTCAGTGAAGGAATCCTAGAGCCCGGCGAGCCTCGTCAATCTCCGGCTTGAACCACCGGGCCGAGTGTTCAGCATTGCTGGACAGGGAGCGAAGTTCGGCCCGGTCCAGGTACAGGATGCCGTGGAGGTGATCCGTTTCGTGTTGCACGATGCGGGCCTGCCACCCCGAGAACCACTCTTCCACGGGTTCGCCTGAGGGACTGGTGTAGCGCAACTCCACGTTCCGGTGGCGTGTCACAACCGCTTGGTACCCGCTGAGAGAAAGGCACCCTTCATAGAATGCGGCAGTCTCCGTACCGAGTGCACGGTACTCCGGGTTGATGATCGCAAAGAATTCCAGCTGTTCCCTGTGACGTACCGCCGCAGACTCCGGGTCCACCTCATATTTGTCCTCCAGAACAGCCAGCTGCAGCGGGATACCCAGCTGGGGGGCGGCCAGTCCGACGCCCGGGGCGTCATGCATGGTGTCCCTCATTCGCTCGATAAAAGCCGCCAACTCAGCATCATCAATCTGGCCGTCATACGGGGCCGCCAGCTGGCGCAGTACAGGGTGCCCGGCCTGCACAATGGGCGGGAGCCCTTCTGCATCAAGCAAGCGACGGACCGCGTCACGTATCCGGGTGGGGTTGTAGTCCGTGGCAGGGCTCGTCGCCCCAGGATGAGGTTGGTGCGTCATACAGTGAGCCTAACGCGATGAGGGCATTCGCGAGTGTGGGCTAGGCTCGTCGAATGATCGATTCCACCCCTTTGGATTGTGTACTCGGGTTTGTTCGAACGGTTGAGGCTGGCGGCGGGGCTGCTGAGCTCCGGCCCTTCCTGGCCGATGATTTCAAGCTCACGGAGTGGCCACACGCCTTGTCCAAAACGGGCTCCACTCGGAACCTGGCGGAAACGTTGGCTGGCGCCGACCACAGCAAGGATATCGTCTCCAATCAGCGCTTTGAGGTGGTCCGCGCAACGAGCCAGGACAACCGCGTGGTGCTGGAGATGAATTGGTCAGCCACGCTGCTTCTTGACCTGCCGCACTGGGACCGCGGCGATACCATCCGAGCCCGGAGCACTGCGGTTTTCGAGTTGCGGGACGGCCTGATCATCAGCCAGGACACGTACGACTGCTACTACACGACGTCGGAATAGCTACCGCCCCGGAATAACTAGCGCATGGTGAAGCGGCGCTCCACCAATTCTGAAATTGCCGGTACGGTAAGGGCGCATGCGAAAAGCGTGTTCCTGGCTGACATGGCGGGAGGCGGCAGCGGTCTGCCCAGCGCCATGTTGAGCCCGGCCTGACGTGACGCGCGAAGCGCCGCTTTCCTGCGTGACTTCTCGAAATTCGCCACATCGCGTCCTACGTTGGCGCCCCGGAGGGAGGCATCCACGATCGGGGCCAAGGCTGCAGCATCCAACCAGCCAAGGTTCATGCCCTGCCCTCCGATCGGGCTGATTTCGTGCGCGGCATCCCCAAGAAACACCATCCTGCCGTGAACCATGCGCTTGGTCAGCCGCGACCGTACTTCAAAAGCACTCAGCATCGAATTGCCGGCGATGTCCAGCACCTCACCGGTCCTGGCTGTGATCAGCTCAGCGAGCCCTGCCGGCGTCGGATTCTTGTGCGGTGCGCCCAGCCTGACAACCCATCTGCGGATACCTCTTGGCAGGGGAAAAGACTCTACGATTCCTTCGGGTTCCAAGTACAAGACGGCGTCGACGCCATGCCCGGTGTCATCCGGGAAGTCGCCCATGATGTAGCAGTCCGGATAGCTGCGGGATGGCACACCCGGCTGGTAGCGCGGACGGATGGTTGAATGCGCTCCGTCGGCGGCTATCACCAAACGGGCTGGCACCTCCAAGCTGCCGGAAGGCGAATCTGCGCGTACGCGCAAGGTACCGCCGGCGTCGTCGATCTCCTGGACGTCGGCGCCCCGGACGACCGCATCGGCATCCAGTTCCTTCACCGCCAACTCCAGGACTTCCTCGGTGATCATCTGCGGAACGGCAAGGATGAAGGGAAAGGCTGCGTCGCCGTCGAACGCAAGTTCGGCCACCCGTCGTCGCCGACTGTAGGCCACACCCCGTTGGATGTGGACCCCGGCAGCTACCAAAGGGTCGGCAGCTCCGGCCCGTGCCAGCTCGGCCAAAGCCGGGGGGTGGATTCCGATGGCCCTCGAACTGTTGCTCCTGTTGCTCCGGCGCTCCAGTATTCGGACCTGGTGCCCCCGCTGCAGCAACAGAAGTCCCATGAAGAGGCCCACAGGGCCGGCACCCACGATCACAACGTCAGGCACGGTCCTCCAATAAGTGCTCAGCATCAGTTTGGAGAAACTCACGAACCGGACGTTCCCGAAAAAGGAGATGGTGCCACGGCCCGTTTCGTTCCACTGACCATGAGGAAGGAACAACGGCTTTCAATTCCGCCGCGGTGTAACTGCGCCTGATGGAGGTCAAACCATCCCCGCAGATGTAGGAGCCTACGCCCAACGGCCAAAAGCCTGCCAGAAACAAAAGGTACGCGACGTTGCTGCGATTGAGGTCGTTATGGAGGCAAAGCCCCCGGCTGAGCAACTCCGAATCGTGGAGGACCGCCGCCAGCTGCCCCGGATCGAGGTGGTGAATGATGTGGTTGGAGATGACGACGTCGAACTTCCGGCCTTCAGCGACCAGCTCGGAGCTGTGCGCCTTACGGTAGCTGACACCTTCCACATGAGGCGCCTTGGAGGCAAAGGCGAAAGCTCTCTCATCCGGGTCAATTGCTGTCACGGTGAGCCTGAAACCGTCCCGCCGGGCCCACCGCGCAAGGCTCCTCGCCACGTCTCCGCTGCCGCTGCCGATGTCCAGCACGGACACCGCGGCGTTCGTTGCCAAAAGCGGACGGAGTCGCCGATGATACGTCCCGTGCCATCCCGACAGCAGACGGTTCACCACCGGAAATCGAGCGTAAGTCCTGTTGAGGCGCCTTGGGTCGCAGTCAGCTTTGTCCATCTCCTCGACTGCGTGCAGGTCCCTCTCTTGGAGGGATCCCCAAGGCCTCACAGCGCAGGGGAGACCAGCGTGAAGAGTCCCGTCTCCACGGTCAGGCCCGGGCCGAACGCCATGGAACAAATACGCTCCTCACGTTCACTGACCGGCTGCTCCAACATGTACTTCAGGACGAACAGCACAGTAGCGCTGCTCATGTTCCCGTACTCCCTCAATGTTTCCCGAGCCGGAACCAACTGCTCCTGGGTGAGTTCCAACTTGGACTCCACCTTGTCCAGGATGCTGCGTCCGCCGGGGTGGATGGCCCAGTGGGTAATGTCGCGGTAGGGGAGGCCCGCTACGGAAGGCTCCTTGGCGAGCAGCGGCGCCAGGGCACCGGTGATGTGTTCCTCAATGATGTGCGGCACGTACGAGCCCAAGACCATTTCAAATCCTTCGTCGCCGATGTTCCAAGCCATCGCTTCCTCACCCACAGGCGTCAGGACCGTCTCGAAGTGGTCCAGCCGAATGGCCGGCTCCGGCCCCTGCAGTTCCCTCGCACTTACGACGGCGGCCGCCGCACCATCGCCGAAGATCGCCGATCCCATGATCGTGTCGGGGTCGTTGGAGGTCCTCACATGCAAGGAGCAGAGTTCAACACAGATCACCAGGACAACTGCGGTAGGGTCAGCAAGGCAAAACTGCTTGGCTGCTTTGAGCGCGGGGAAAGCTGCATAGCAGCCCATGAATCCAAGGTGATAGCGCTGGACAGCGGGGTTGAGCCCCAGAGCCCTGACCACCTTGTAGTCCGGACCGGGGTTGAAGAATCCTGTGCAGGAAACGGTGATGACGTGCGTGATGTCATCGAGGTCTATCCCGGGCGCCTGAGCCACTGCGGCTTTGCCGGCCTCCACGAACAACTTGGTGGCTTCAGTTGCAAAGATCTCGTTCCGGACTTTCGTGCTGGGGCTCAGGACTCGATTGGTCTCGGGGTCGAAAAACTGCGGATTCTCCGGATGTGCATCAAGGCTGAGCTCCGGAACAGCGGTGTAGCGGGTGTCTATTGCTGCTGAGTCGAAACACGTGCTGACGAGCCGCGTTCCCAGCCTTGTAAGCCCGGGTTGGGATGCGAAGACGTCACGGGCCTGCTGCTGGACGAGGATGGTTTGGGGAACGGCGGTTTCAAGGGACCTCATGTATACCGGCATGCTTCATTCTTAGCGAGTAACCCAAGGAAGACAATGGCAGAATCAAACGTACTGACCGTTGCCGGTCAGTGAGAGCCAGGCGACGCCGACGGGGGACTGTTGGGCAGCGCCGCCTAACAGATGGAGAAATCATGACTACTGCCACGAGCACTGACACGCAATCTCCCGGATCCCATGTGGCGGATACCCACGATTTGATCCGGGTGCAGGGCGCACGGGAAAACAACCTGAAAGACATCAGCATCGAAATTCCGAAGCGCCGGCTCACGGTCTTCACAGGCGTCTCCGGCTCCGGGAAGAGTTCATTGGTCTTCGCGACCATCGCCGCCGAGTCGCAGCGCATGATCAACGAAACCTACAGTGCCTTCGTGCAGGGCTTCATGCCCTCCCTGGCCCGGCCCGACGTTGATGTACTTGAAGGACTGACGACGGCCATCATTGTGGACCAGGAGCGAATGGGCTCCAACCCACGCTCGACCGTGGGGACCGCCACAGATGCCAATGCCATGTTGCGGATTCTGTTCAGCCGCCTTGGCCAGCCCCACATTGGTTCGCCCAACGCCTACTCGTTCAACGTGCCCACGGTGAAGGCCAGCGGTGCCATCACAGTGGAACGTGGCGAAGGTAAAACAAAGACCGAGAAAGCCACGTTCAATCGCTTGGGCGGCATGTGTTCGCGCTGTGAGGGCATGGGTTCGGTCAACGACTTTGATCTCACGGCTCTCTACGATGACTCCAAATCCCTGAGCGAAGGCGCCCTCACCATCCCCGGCTACACCATGGATGGCTGGTACGGCCGCATTTTCAGCGGCTCAGGGTTCTTCAACATGGACAAGCCCATTGCCAAGTTCACCAAGAAGGAACTCCATGATCTGCTCTACCGTGAGCCCACCAAGATCAAGGTGGAGGGCATAAACCTCACTTACGAAGGCGTGATCCCCAAGATCCAGAAATCGATGCTTAGCAAGGACGTAGACGCCTTGCAACCGCACATCCGCGCCTTCGTGGAGCGGGCCATAACCTTCACCACCTGCCCCGAATGTGAAGGCACCAGGCTGAGCCCCGAGGCAAGGTCCTCCAAAATCAACGGCAAGAGCATTGCCGATGTCTGCACCATGCAAATCAGCGACCTCGCAGACTGGGTCCGCGAGCTGGATGAGCCTTCCGTAGCTCCTCTCCTCCAAGGCCTCCAGCACCTCCTGGATTCTTTCGCCGGAATCGGATTGGGTTACCTCTCCCTTGACCGGCCCGCGGGAACGTTGTCCGGGGGAGAGGCTCAGCGGACAAAGATGATCCGGCACCTGGGGTCGTCCCTCACGGACATCACCTACGTCTTTGACGAACCAACCATTGGTCTGCATCCTCACGACATCGAGCGAATGAACCAGCTATTGTTGCAGCTTCGCGATAAAGGCAACACAGTGCTCGTGGTGGAACACAAGCCGGAAACCATCGCGATCGCCGACCACGTGGTTGACCTGGGACCTGGCGCCGGGACCGGAGGCGGCAGAGTGTGCTTCGAGGGCGATTTGGAGGGTTTGCGGGGGAGCGACACCATCACCGGGCGCCACTTGGACGATCGGGCCTCGATTAAGGACAGCGTGCGTTCCGCCTCCGGCCACTTGGAAATCCGGGGGGCGTCAACAAACAACCTCAAGAACGTCGACGTCGACATCCCCCTTGGCGTTCTCTGCGTCCTCACCGGGGTGGCAGGGTCAGGCAAGAGTTCGCTGATTCACGGCTCTGTAGCCAAGCGTGACGGTGTCCTGGTGATCGATCAAGGTGCCATTCGCGGATCCCGCAGAAGCAACCCTGCCACGTATACAGGGCTGCTGGAACCCA
The DNA here is from genome assembly GCF_031180005.1 of Paenarthrobacter sp. Classification (NCBI taxonomy): domain Bacteria; kingdom Bacillati; phylum Actinomycetota; class Actinomycetes; order Micrococcales; family Micrococcaceae; genus Paenarthrobacter; species Paenarthrobacter sp. Next base: position 112,606 of record NZ_JAPSHI010000013.1, read on the forward strand.
TCCGCAAGGCGTTTGCCAAGGCCAACGGTGTCAAGCCTGCGCTGTTCAGCTCGAACTCCGAGGGCGCGTGCCCAACGTGTAACGGAGCGGGTGTAATTTACACGGATCTAGGTGTGATGGCCACCGTTGAATCACCCTGCGAAGAGTGTGAAGGTAAGCGCTTCCAGGCATCTGTGCTGGAGTACCGGCTGGGTGGACGCAATATTGCAGAGGTGCTTGCAATGTCTGTGGATGAGGCTGAAGTCTTCTTCAGCGAGGGCGAAGCCCGGACCCCGGCGGCCCACAAGATTCTCGATCGCCTCGCCGATGTTGGCCTGGGCTACCTGACGCTGGGTCAGCCACTCACCACGTTGTCCGGTGGTGAGCGTCAGCGGCTCAAGCTGGCCACGCAGATGTCCGAAAAGGGAGACATCTACATCCTGGACGAACCGACTACCGGCCTACACCTGGCGGACGTCCAAAACCTGCTCGGCATGCTGGATCGTCTCGTTGAGTCCGGAAAATCAGTGATCGTCATCGAGCACCACCAGGCTGTCATGGCACACGCCGACTGGATCATTGACCTTGGACCAGGCGCCGGGCACGACGGCGGCAAGATCGTTTTCGCCGGAACGCCGGCTGATCTCGTGGCCGGGAAATCGACGCTCACGGGCAAACACTTGGCTGCCTACGTTTCGGAATAACGTCCGTTGACTGATCCCTGGTGCGGCTGGCAGGTAGCCAGCCGCACCGCCGTCGTGCGTTTACTGCAGATGCCGCCCGCCCGGGAGGGGGCAGGCGTCACTGAGGCTAGCTTCGCACGGATTCCTCTTCGCGCTCGGCCGGCTTGTAGGACTCCCAGAAGGTAGCACCGACAATGCCCAGTGGCTTCGGGTCGAAGATCGGATCCAGGCCCAGCTTCTGCTGCCGCTCGTAATCCTTCAGGGCCTTGAACGCGGGCTTCTGCAGGATCAGGATGCCGATGATGTTCAGCCAGGCCATCAGCCCGACGCCGATGTCGCCCATAGCCCATGCGTCCGTGGCTGTGTTCACACAGCCGTAAGCGACGGCGACGAGAATCGCCACCTGCAGGCCCATGGTGGTCACGCGCCCGACACTTGCCTTCACGCCCGGGATGAGCTTCTTGGAAGAATTGCCCACCAGGAAGCGCAGGTTGGTTTCCGCCATGTAGTAGTAGGCGATGACCGTGGTGAGGCAGAAGAAGATCAGCGTGAACGCGATGAATGAGGCGCCAAAACCGGGGAACACGGAGTCGAATCCGGTCTGCACGTACTGGGGGCCCACGGTGGCTGTAGCCGAAAGCAGGCCGCCCTCCACCAGTATCCCGCCATCTTCACTGCCACCGGAGAAGACGCGGTAGGCGCCGGTGGAGAGGATCAGGAAGCCAGTGGCCGAGCATACGAACAGCGTGTCGATGTAGACCGCGAAAGCCTGGACCAATCCCTGCTTCGCCGGGTGCGACACCTCGGCTGCAGCAGCGGCGTGCGGCCCCGTACCCTGACCGGCCTCGTTCGAGTACACGCCGCGCTTGACGCCCCACATCACGGCCAGGCCGATGACGGCACCGAGAGCCGAATCCATACCAAAGGCGCTACGGAACACCAACGAGAGGATTTCCGGCAGCTGGGTGGCGTTAACAAAGACCACGATCAGGGCAAGGATGATGTAGGCGATGGCCATAAACGGCACGACGAATGCAGCGACGCTGGCGATGCGCTTCACGCCGCCGATGATGACGAACGCCAGGAGAATGACGGAGCCGACGGCTACCATCCACGGCTCAAGGGTCCAGGCGCCACTGATTGCGGTGGCCATCGAGTTGGCCTGGACACCCGGCATCAGAACGCCGCAGGCCAGTACGGTCACGGCTGCGAAGATATAGCCGTAGACCTTGAAGAACCCGGCACCCTTGGTGTGGGCGAACGCGCGGGAGAAGTAGTAGGCCGGGCCGCCGCGGTACTCGCCAGTGAGTGGGTCGCGGGTCTTGTAGATCTGGCCCAGAGTGGATTCAATGAATGACGTGGACGCGCCGAGGAAGGCCACCGCCCACATCCAGAACAGGGCGCCTGGTCCGCCGAAGGCGATTGCGGTGGCGACGCCGGCAATGTTACCGGTTCCGACGCGACCGGACAGAGACATTGCCAGGGCTTGGAATGAGGAAACGCCGGCTGCGGACTTCTCACCCCGCATGATCTGCTGCATCATGCCCTTGACGTGCCGTACCTGCAGGAAGCGCGAACGGACGGAGAAATAGACGCCGGTGGCGAGGCAGAGATAAACGAGCCAATCGCTCCAGATCACGCCATTGATAGCTGATAAAACATCGCTCATAAGTGTGGGGTCCCTCCATGAAGAGCGTGGGTGATGCGATGGATGTCGGGCGCTGCGCACAGTCGATCGACTCGGTGGCGCGCACCACACAAACCTGTGAAGTGTCTCACAAACTGGGGCGCGGGTCCATTTGGGGCATCTCGGCTGCCATCCGGGGTGGACAACTGAGACGGGTTGTCTCACCTACTTCTACTCGCCCTACTCAATTGGCATGCACGGGTATTCATGGGCGGGGAGTAGATCGCCAAAAGCGACGTCTGCGTGTCGTGAACTACCTCCGATGCGCATGGTTGGATTGCAGCATGTCGACTCTTCCGAGCACCGCAGACTCGCTTCTGGTCCGCACGAATTTCTCGGATACAGAAACTTGGCTTTCTGCACTTTCCTTTGTTTTAGCCCAGAACGGCGACGGTTTTAGGGCCTACGTCCAAGTAGTCGACGATATCGCCTGGTGCAACGCTGATTGGGAGCGCATCCGTAATGCGGTCCTGTGTAACGTCGAGCACGCAGCCGTCCTTTTCATCATGGACGAGGTCGCTCTGGAATCTGATTACCCGGTGCTGGTAGTGGATCTGGACGACTTGTCACACGAGCCGTTCCGTTGCGTCGCGCGCAGACTGTGGAGTGTTGATAACAACCTGAACCTAGCGAACATGGACTGGGAAGAATTTACGGAGGATACGGACACCGACGGCGTGTTCAGAGGATTTGCCTAACCGCTCTCACTTCAGTGAGCCATGGAAATGTGCATCCAATGCAGGAACTCACGATCGTGAACGTTCAAGGTTTACGGGAGTTCTCGCGGCTACTTCTACTCCCGT
>NZ_JAPSHI010000014.1:0-113699 GCF_031180005.1 Paenarthrobacter sp.
TCCGCCATTCCGGCGCCGCCCCTGACGGCCCCGGCGACGTTTGTTGTGCTTCTTCCCGGGTCCGTTCCACTGCCTGCGCCGCGACGACTTGCAGGTACTCCACTGACCGGGAGATCTCTTCGATCCTGCCCGCAAAGTCGGCAGCCTCAACAAACCCAAACAACCGCGCCGCATCGGAAGCCATTGATCTCAACGCGTCCGCTGCGGCAGCACCCTCAAGGAGCGCCGCTTCCAGTACCGGAAAACCCGGCGCCGAGGACTCCGGCCACAGCGACTCCGACGCCTGCTTGACGGTAGAGGCCCTTGATGAGGGCACCTGCTCGGGCAATTCCTCAGGCGCCGCATTTTCGGGCGTGGAGCACGCGGGCGCCCCCAGAGGCGCGGATTCTCCGGCATTGGGCGCTGGCTCGAGTCCAGGAAGTAGCTCAGGGGTCCGCGAGGTTTCCGCGTCGGTGCCTGCCGTCGTCGGGCAGCCATGCGTTGAAAGCCGGGAAAGCGTATCGAGCGAGGGGGGAGAGAGGCGTTTAGGCACTTCACTGGCTTCGGACGGATCCGTCCGCCGCGCCAGAACCTGCCCTATGCCTTCCATAACTCAACCTTGTCAGGATGGCGCGACACCTATCAGCCCTCATCGACGCTATGTGGAAAACGTCAGTCCAAGGCTCAGGCTTGGCGAAAGATCCGGGCTGCAGAAAGTCCGTACATATAAGACTATTGATCCCGGCCCTGTCCGGTGGCCCAAAGCGTCCCACGGCGGGAGGCCGCCGTCGGACGCTTGTCGCGTTTGCCGGACCCTATCTTTAGGCGAGGCCTAGCCGACAAGTCCGTCTTGGTGATCGATGCCCGCTTGGTCGACCTTTCTGTGGAAGCGCATGCCGGCGTTGCCGCCGACGATGGCTCCGAGGAGGGGGACGATCAGGGCGATGACAAGACCAATGATGCCGCTGGTGGTCGTCAGGCTTCCGTCGACGGGGATCTGGGGTGCGCCGTTGAGATTGTCGAGAATATTGAACTGGCTCCCTGCCACCGCCGCTAGGACTGCCACGATGATGGCGATGATGATGCCCCATAGCCACACTGCGAGCCCCTGCTTGGCGCCGTCGAAACGCGCCATACGGCCGGCGACGTATCCTCCGCAGTAGTAAGCGAGGAACAAGATCACTGCAAGGATGATTCCACTGACGATGCCCAGGGTTTCGACATTCTGCCGGGCCTGGTCCGCCGCTTGGTCGGCGCCGGATGTATTCGCTGCGCCTACGCCCACGCCAATGGCGGTGGCCAAGGCGCTGAGCAGGACGGTCATCCCAACGGCCGTTAGCCAGCCAAAGAAGGCCGAGCCCCATTTGATACCGCCGAAGCGATCCTTTTCAGCTCTGACGACGTCGTTCCTGCGGGCTTTGGGAGTGCTTGAGCCCGCACTATTTTCATAGACCATGTCAGCTCCTATGCCGGGTGGCTTTGGTTATTCAAGCAAAACACCTTCCTCGGCTAGTTAGCAAGCATGCTTACTAAACCCCCCAATGTCTCATGAGTCTATCTTCGCCAAATCGCGCGGAACCTTCTCGGTGTCATCTGAAGCCTGGAGCAGGTGCAGGGCTCCCGCAGCCGCCGATCCCGGATCTGCAGCATACAAAAGCACACGATGACCGGATTCGTCCGGCGGCGTGAGTACCTCGAAGTTCAACTCCAGATATCCCACTTCAGGATGATGCAGGTATTTCACGCCGGACATGCAGTTCTCCACCGGATGCCGGGCCCAGAGCTTCGCAAAATCAGGGCTCTTCAATGTCAGCTCACCAACCAGGGCCGCCAGTTCCTGGTCATCGGCGGATTTTCCCGCGACGAGGCGCAATGACGCGACAGCTCGCCTCGCCTCCTCCGGCCAGCGGGCGTACAGCTCCCGTGTGTGATCGTCGAGGAACAACAGGCGGGTCATGTTGGGACGAGTAGAAGGAACCTCAGGCGCTGCGAAGTCCACGTGACCGGCAACGAGCCGGTGCCCCAAGGCATTCCACGCAAGCACTTCACTTCGACGCCCCAAGACCACCGCCGGCGTGCCGGGCATCGACTGGATCAGCCGCAACGTTCCGGGCCGCACTTTGTCCGGCTTTACCGGGATGCGCCGTTTTGCCTTGCCCGGACGTGCAAGGTTGAAGAGATGCACGCGTTCGTCTTTGCCGAGGTTCAAGGCACGAGCGATTGCATCGATGACAGCTTCTGAGGCATTTGTGCTCAGGCCCTGCTCCAATCGTGTGTAATACGTGGTGCTGACCCCGGCCAGCATCGCCAGTTCCTCCCGTCGCAGGCCAGGAACGCGCCGGATGCCGTAATTCAGGACGCCTACATCCTCCGGCTGCAACGATGCCCGACGGACGCGAAGGAACTCCCCAAGTTCGCTGTGTGTACCCATGCACTCATTGTTCAGCTAATTGCCGCGGTTGTCCTGTCACTGCCAGTGGTACCCACGGCGGGGTGTGGTTACCGCTCGCGAAGACGGTCACGCTGAACGCATGCCAACAACCAAACGCATACCAACAACCAATAGCGTCAGCCATCCCCACGTCGACCCGGCACAAAGCATGACCCCACAGAGCATGACCCCACAGAGCATGACCACCAAGCAGCGTCTGGCGCTCATTGTTCTCCTGACAGCGAGTTTCACTCTGGCCGTCGATTTCTCGATCCTCAACGTCGCCTTGCCTGCCATCGGGTCCGACGTCGGCTTCTCGCTGGAAAACCTCCAATGGGTCGCAACGGCTTTTGCACTGTGCGCCGCTGGCTTCACCTTGCTGTTCGGCCGAGTGGCAGATCTGGCTGGACGCCGAAGGCTGTTCCTGATCGGCATGGCGCTGCTCGGGGCAGCATCACTGGCTGGTGGCCTCGCCGCCGAACCGGCGTTGCTGCTGCTGGCAAGGGTGGGCCAAGGCCTCGCCACGGCAATGGTGGTGCCGGCTGCCCTGTCACTGTTGCTGGTTTCGTTCCCGGAAGGCCCTCTTCGGGACAAAGCACTTGGGCTCAACGGGTCCCTGATGGCTGCAGGATTCACCACCGGGGCAATCCTCGGTGGGCTGCTGACCGACCTCCTGAGCTGGCGGTGGGCGTTCTTCGTCAATGTTCCCGTTGCGGCAGCCGTTCTCCTCATCGCACCCGTTGTTCTCGCCGAGAGCCGGGCAACGTCCAAGCTCCGCCTTGACGTTCCCGGCGCCGTCACGGTCACTCTTGGCCTGCTCGCCCTGATCTTCGGCCTTACCCATGCCGCCGAACATTCCTGGACCCATCCATTGACGCTCGGTGCGCTTGCGGCCGCCGTCGTCCTTTTTGCCTTGTTTGCCAGGGTTGAAAGCCGGGCGCCGCATCCGTTGGTGCCCCTGGGCATCCTCAAGCGGTCGAACATAGCGTGGGGAAACCTCGCCGGGCTGCTGGCATTCCTTACGGAGACGTCGCTGGTGTTTCTGCTGACCCTTTACCTGCAGCAGGTCCTCGGCTATACGCCGCTTGGCGCGGGTCTTTCGTTCGCTGTCCTCGGCTTGGGCACCGTCATCGGAGGGATGCTCGGGCCCAAAGTTATCGGCAGGTTTGGTAGCAAGAACGCAATTGTCTACGGGCTCGTGGTTCAGGCAGCGGCTACCGGAGCATTGGTCATGCTTAGCTCAGACCCGGCTTCCATAGGGCTCCTCCTGGTAGCGACCTTCATTGGGGGTGTCGCCAACCTGGTGGTCATTGTGGGCTTCATGGTTACCGCCACTTCAGGGCTGCCGGACGCAGATCAAGGCATGGCAACCGGGCTGGCCACCATGAGCCAGCAGATCGGCATCACCATGGGAATCCCCGTGATGAGCGCGGTATTCACCGCTCAACTGCTCAACCTCGGTGCGGGCGACATGCCTGCGGTGCTCACTGCCGTCACGGTGGCCATCGCGGTCAATGCGGCCCTCTGCCTCGGGGCTGCCGCAGCCGTGGCGGTCTTCCTCAAGAAGCCGGTTCGCCAGGACGTTGGCTAAGCGGCCTCACGCTGCGGAAAGGCGGAAGACGCACGACGGCGGAAGGGTCGCCGTCGTGCGTTAGTCATGTTGAGAACGGGCTGCCGAAGAGACGATCAAGGCTGCTGCGACGCCGCCGCGGTCGGCTCAAGGTCGGCGAGGGTGAGTACGTGGGAAGGGGCATTCGGGAACGACACAGTGGAGGTCACAACGAGATCCGGGCCAACGTGCACCAGTTCGCCGGATGCCATAGGCCGCCAGCCAGGGTTGGAGTCCATGGGTTCGGTGGCGACGAGGACGTGTGGGGAACGGGAAAGCTCGGTGCTCCTTGAACGGATCCGATGACTTCGGGCGTCGAGCGGCGCAGATGCAGGGGCCTGCCGTTCAAGGGCGTACAACTCGTGGGTAGCCGGATACCTCAGCGCCCACATGTCCGTTGCGGTGGTCAGGATGAAGTTGAGGCTGAAAACGGGGAGTTCCCGAGCAACCCAGTTGATGGCCTCCACTATGCCGGTCCCTACGTCCCCTCCGGCCAGACGCGTCTCCGCCGTGATGAGTGCGAAAAGGCGCTCGCTGTCCGACTGTCCCAGCACCAGGTCCATCACACCCAGCTCGTTGAGGCGCTGGTCGAGATGATCCAAACCGTGGAGAACGCCGTTGTGCGCAAACAGCCGCCCGTCCTGCTCGAACGGGTGCGTATTGACCATGGTCAGCGCGCCGGCTGGCGTACCGCACATGGGCCAGGAACGTGGTGCTCTTCAGGTCCCTGGCTTCGCGGGCGAAAGCGTGATCCTCCCAGGCGGCCAAAGGCTGTTTGGCTACGTGCGCCTTGCCTGCCGTATCAAACGTACCTATGCCGGCGCCGTCGGGCTCCCGCCGGCTTTGCACGGAGAGGCTGTCCGGCGCATTCAACAACCAGAACGTGGCGTGCACCGACCGTGGACCGGCATGGAGCCCGAACAGGCGACACATATGGGACATCCCTTCCAGGAATTAGTGGTGGAAGCCTTCTGATTGATCGTTCGTGGGCATCGGTGCCGTAAGGCCATCGAGGTAGTCGACTTCCTTCCTGAGGTCAGCCAGGAAGCTGGAGGCCAGGTCCCTGGTGAAACCGTTGCGGACAACGATCCTCTGGACTGTGACCTCACTCAACCCTTCGGGCAACGGGTAGGCCGGAACCAGCCAGCCGTTCATTCTGAGCCGTTCCGAGAGGTGATGCAGGTTCCAGTTTTCCGTGTGGCCGTCGCTGAGCTGCCAAGCGAACACCGGGATGTCCGCCCCGTCGCTCCACAGTGTGAACGCGTCCATGGCACCAATCTCGCTGGAGAGGTAAAGCGCCACATCCCGGGACGTAGCTTGGACAGACCTGTAGCCGGCAAAGCCAAGGCGGAGAAAGAGGTAATACTGCAGCAACACCTGGGCGCCTGGCCGGGAGAAGTTCAGCGCAAACGTTGGCATGTCCCCGCCGAGGTAGCTGACGTGGAAGATCAGGTCCTCGGGGAGCGCCGCCGCGTCCCGCCACACCACCCAACCCAAACCCGGGTACACCAGCCCGTACTTGTGGCCGGAGGTGTTGATGGAAGCGACGCGGGGGAGCCGGAAATCCCAAACAGTTTCCGGTTGCAGGAACGGTGCCACCATGGCTCCGGAAGCGCCGTCCACGTGGATGGGAATGTCCAGTCCGCGGCGTGCCTGGATCTCGTCCAAGGCTTCGGAGATGAGCGCCACCGGCTCGTACTTTCCCGTGTAGGTGACGCCCAGGATGGCGACTACGCCGTTGGTGTTCTCGTCCACGTACTGGTCCAGGTCGTGGCCATCCAGGGTGGGGTGCTCGGCCGATACTGGAACAAATCGGGGCTCCACATCCCAGTAATTGCAGAATTTCTCCCAGCACACTTGGACGGCGGAGCTGAGGACGAGGTTTGGTTTCTCCGTGGACTTGCCGGCAGCGCGCCGGGCATGCTGCCAGCGTCGCTTCAAGGCCAAGCCGCCCAGCATGCAAGCCTCGGAGGACCCGATGGTGGAGGTGCCGATGCTCTACTCAGGATCAGGCGCATTCCATAGATCCCCAAGCATCCGCCAACACCGGGTTTCGATGAGCGCCGTTTGCGGGTACTCATCTTTGTCGATCATGTTCTTGTCGAACGTCTCGGCATAAAGTTTGGATGCTTCCGTCTCCATCCATGTCCCGACGAACGTGGCCAGGTTCAACCGGGAATTACCGTCCAACATCGCTTCGTCGTGGACAATCTGGTAGGCGGTGGCCGGCAACGATTCACCATCCGGCAGGGTGTAGCGCGGGAAAATGGTGGATTCGCCGGGCCTGCTGAACAAGGGATTGAGTTCGACGGCGGTGTCCGGTTCGTGCTGTGACGCTCGGTGGGATCTGCTCATGGGGCAACTCCTTGGGATCGTCCGCTCGCGGCGGGGCGCAACCTGTCTTCGGCTCACGCTACCGGGGACCACGGGCTGACCCAAGCTCCTGAAGCCCTGCAAAAAGCAGGCACCACCGATTCTGCAATTAGGGCTTGCCAAACAAACACTAAGCATGCTTACTGTATTGATGTTCCTTAAGGCCGGCGGGTTGAATTCATTCCCCGTTCCGGCGTCCGGAAACCATGCCCGGTGATGCAGCCCGCTTGGCAATCCACAGTAAGAGAACCGCATTCCAAGGAGACATCATGCTCGCGAGGGAAAACATTGACCGTTTAATGGGGCTCAACGGAAACGTCCGCACCACCGAAGGTGACAAGGTCGGATCCATTGGCACGTTCTACACCGACGACGACACGGGTGAACCCACGTGGGTGACCGTCAAGACCGGTCTTTTCGGGAGTTCGGAATCGTTTATTCCGCTGCAGGACGCCACGGTGGAAGGTGACGACGTGGTGGTTCCTTTCAGCAAGGATCACATCAAGGATGCCCCCCGCGTTGCCGAAGACGGGCATCTGGATCCGGGCGAGGAGAGTCGCCTGTACAACCACTACGGACTTGAAGGCGGGAATGGCATGGCCGGTCAGGGCGGCTATGCAGGAACCACGGGCACCAGGGATGCAACGGGTACTGACGCCAACTACGCCCGCGATACTGACGCCCGCCGTGGCGACGACGCCATGACCAGATCGGAAGAACAGCTCAACGTAGGCACCGAAAGGCAAGCCACCGGCAAGGCGCGGCTGCGCAAGTACGTCACCACGGAGAACGTCACCACCACGGTGCCGGTAGAGCGGGAAGAGGTCCGCTTGGAGCGCGAGCCCATTACGGACGCCAACGCCGGCGACGCCATGTCCGGTCCGGATCTGACTGAGCGCGAACACGAGGTCACCCTTCACGAGGAACGTCCAGTTGTGGAGAAGGAAACCGTTCCTGATGAGCGCGTCCGCCTCGAAAAGGACACGGTGCGGGATGACGTCCAGGTAGATGAAGAAGTTCGCAAGGAGCGCATCGAAACCGAAGGAACGGGCGGGGGCGAAACCCGCCGCTAAATGCTGGTTGCGAGGCCCGCTGTGCGCCCTAAGAGCTCGCGTAAGCGCGCAGGGCGGGCCTCGCAACGGCAGTTTTAGCTATCGCTGACGAACTGGTGATGGGACCATAAGGGTATGGGCGAACAAGAGAATGTGCAGCCCGCCGCGCCCCCGGGCGCGGCGTCCGAAGACAGGGGAGACCCCACAACGCAGCAGATGCGGACCGTCGGCCAGCGTCGGCGCGAAGCCGAACGTAAGCTGGACCTCCACTTGGAGGAAGCGAGCCACAAGGGCGAACCGTCAGCTACCGAAGGCGGGGATCATTCCGAAGGGTAGAGCCGCTGGCACGATCTGGATTCTTAGGTTTGTGGAGCGGGGTGTCGCTGCTATGGGCTTCGCCCTCGTGCAGTTGCAGAGCGCTGTGAATCAGCGGGAAATGGCTGAAGGCCTGCGGGGTGTTCCCGAGATGACGCTGGGTCCGCGGATCCCATTCCTCGCTGAGCAGCCCTACGTCGTTGCGCAAGCTGAGCAGTCGCTCGAATAGCTCGGTAGCCTCGCCGGAGCGACCGATTCCCAGCAGCGCATCCACCAGCCAAAAAGAACATGCCAGGAAGACACCTTCGTCACCCGGCAGCCCGTCATGCCCGGACTGCGTGCGGTAGCGAAGGACCAGTCCGTCGTCGGTAAGTCCCTTCTGGATTGCCTCCACAGTTCCCGTAACCCGCGGATGCCGGTGTGGCAGGAAGCCGACCCGCGGAATCAGGAGCAGGCTTGCGTCCAATTCCTCGCTGCCGTACGACTGGACAAAACTGTTGAGTTTCCCGTCGAAACCCTTGGTCATGACGTCTGTATGGATTTCGCTGCGGAGGGCAGCCCACCTATCGGCAGGACCTGGCAATCCGGTGGTTCGAACGGCTTTGACCATCCGGTCCGCAGCTACCCATGCCATCACCTTGGAATGCGTGAAGTGTTGCCTTGGTCCGCGCATTTCCCACAGCCCGTTGTCCGGCTGGTCCCAGGCCCCTTCCAAGAACTCCATCAAGGCCACTTGAATATCCCAAGAGCTATCCACGGTGCCATTAGGAGACGCCGCCCGGGTCAGCGAAAGTCCGTCCAGGACTTCGCCCCACACATCCAGTTGAAGCTGCGGAGCGGCAGCATTTCCGGTACGGACGGGCAATGAACCTTCGTACCCCGATAGCCACGGAATGTCCGTCTCCGGAAGTCTCCTGGCGCCGTCGAGCCCGTACACAATCTGAAGTTCTGACGGGTCGCCGGCTATAGCCCGCAGCAGCCAGTCGCGCCAGGCGGCGGCCTCCTCCGTGTAGCCGGCGGCGAGGAGCGATTGCAGGGTCAGGGTGGCGTCGCGCAACCAGCAAAACCGGTAATCCCAATTGCGTGAGCCGCCGATTTGCTCGGGCAGGGACGTTGTTGCGGCGGCCACAATACCGCCGGTCGGGTGATACGTCAGCGCCTTGAGCGTGATCAGCGACCGCTCCACGGGCTCCTTGTACTTCCCCTCCATTTCGCTGCGGCCGATCCATTCCACCCAATATGATTCCGTCGCCTCAAGAGCATGCAGCGGATTGACCCGGCGTGGTTCCCGTTCATGGCTTGGTGCCCAACGCAGCACGAAGGGAACGTGTTCGCCTGCACGGACGGTGAATTCGCTGACGGTGCGCTTGTCCCGGCCCTCCAAGGTAGCCGGGGTGGTGAGGTAGGCCGAGTCGGGGCCGGCCACCGCGCTGATGCCGTGCTCGCCGTGCCGAACCCAGGGCACCACCCTGCCGTAATCGAAGCGCAGGATCAGTTCCATCTGCATGGTGACCTCGCCGGACACTCCTTCGACTATCCGCACCAGATCCACGGCGTCGTCGCGGACGGGCATGAAATCGATGACCCGGACGGATCCGCCGTCAACTTCCCATTCTGTTTCCAGGATGAGGGTGTCCTCACGGTATTGACGTCGCGTGCAGTTGCCGCCGTCCGGTGTCCCGGCGGGCGCCAGCAGCCAGCGGCCGGCGTCGGGGGTGTGCAGCAGCGCGGCGAAGCAGGCAGGGGAGTCGAAACGCGGCAGGCACATCCAATCGATGGAACCGCTGCGCCCCACCAGGGCAGCCGTGTTCAAGTCCCCGATGATCGCATAGTCCTCGATCCTGGCCATGAACCATGCTCCCTCACTAGGCGACGTCAGCTATGCCTGACCGTACCGCGTTGGTCCGAGAGCCTCCAATGAGACTCGCGCCTCCCAGTCGAAAGGTGCTTATTCTTCGCGGGCTTTCAGCCGGTTGAGGCCATCGAGGACCAGGTCCAGGCCGAACTCGAACTCGTCGCCAAAGTCGTAGCCGGGTTTGAGGACATGTTCGACGGCGATCTCCACCATGCGTGGGTACTCGCCGGTGGCGAAGCGCTCCAGGATGGGGTTGGTGATCTCGGCCGCGGCATCCCTGCCCTCGAAGGGGAGTGCTGCTTCCTGAAGGACAAAGCCGTAAATGTAGCTGTCCAGCAGGGCATAGGCGTGGGCCGTCAGCTGGATGGAGAATCCTGCTTCCCTCAGGGTTGCCAGTGTTGCTTCATGGTGCCGGAGTGTGGCCGGTCCCGGCGCGGACCGGCTTTCCAGCAGCCCGACTGCCCAGGGGTGGCGTCTGAGCGCTGATCGCACTCCGTAGGCCCTCTGCCGCATTTCCTCGCGCCATTCCCGCCCCGGTGCCGGCAGCTCGATTTCACTAAAGACCATGTCCACGATCCCATCAAGAATCTCGTCCTTGTTGGCTACGTAGTAGTAGAGCGACATGGGCTTTGTTCCCATGCTCTGGGCCAGCGTACGGATGGTCAGCGCCGCCAGTCCCGATTCGTCAGCGAGTGCCACTGCGCATTCAAGCACTCGTTCCCTGCTGAGCGGCAGGCGCTGCGATGCGGCGGTGGACACATGGACTCCTTGTGTTGAGTGTGGGGCTCTAGCGCTTTAGTACAGTGTACGGTAACGTGATTAGTACAGCGTACGAAAACCATCATCGAGCATCATCAGGACTGAAAGGCCCGGCCATGACTACTGGTCAGCAATCCAAGGAAACACGCAAGGACCAGGCATCGCCCGGAACCATGAGGGCCATCATCCAGGTGGCATACGGCTCCGCCGACGTCCTTCGCCACGCACAACTTCCTCGCCCGGCCATCAAAGAGAAAGAGGTGCTGGTGAAAGTCCATGCCGCCGGTTTGGACCGCGGTACATGGCACGTCGCCACCGGCTTGCCGTATGCATTGCGCCTCGCCTACGGCTTGCGCGCCCCGAGGAACCCCGTTCCCGGGTTGGACCTCGCCGGCACCGTGGAGGCTGTCGGAGCTAAAGTGACTCGGTTCGCCGTGGGGGACCAGGTCTTTGGATCAGGAAAGGGATCATTCGCAGAGTTTGCCGCCGCCCGTGAGAACCAGCTCGCCCACAAGCCGGCGGGCATCAGCTTCGAGCAAGCCGCGGCGGTCCCGGTGTCCGCCTGCACTGCGCTGATCGCGTTACGTGCAGGCGGTATCGATCCGAGCGAAGGTTCGGCATCGAAGGGACCCAAGGTCCTGATTACAGGCGCCTCGGGTGGTGTGGGCAGCTATGCCGTACAGCTCGCCAAGGCGGCCGGTGCCGAGGTAACCGGCGTGGCCAGTGCCGCAAAAGTAGAGCTGGTGCGCGCCCTCGGTGCCCACCATGTCATCGACTACACCTCACGGGACTTCGCCGATGGCAGCGAACGCTACGACGTCATCATCGACATAGCAGGCAACCCATCGATTTCCCGTCTTCGCCGGGCGCTCACCCCTTCGGGAACAGCAGTGATCACCGGTGGTGAGGAGGGCGGGTCCTGGACGGGCAGCCTGGATCGCCAATTCCGGGCCGTGGCGCTCTCTCCACTTATTCGCCAACGGCTCACCATGATCGTGGGCACCCAGGCCGCCGGGGACCTGGAATACCTCGCAGGTCTCCTCGAAGCGGGAACCATCACTCCTGCAATAGACCGCAGCTATCCGCTGGCCCAGGTCCCGGAAGCCATGCGATATCTCGACGCCGGCAAAGCCCGCGGGAAGGTAGTCATCACCATCTGCTAATTTCCCAGGCCAAGCTCCTCGATGACCCTGGCGAGGCGTGCCCGCTGCGCCGGCCGGTTCCAACTTTCCACAATGGTGGCGACCGCTCTCAGCTGTCATGACGCGGGCTGGTGGCAGGCAGGGCTTGGGTAAGCGGCGGTTCAAGGCCGGCGACGGGCTCTGGAGGTGGCGGGTTTCTTTTCCCGCCGCGCTGCGCCGCGGCGCCCGCGACCACCACCAGCGTGATGCCAATGAACTGGATGATGGACGGTTGCTGATGCAGCACCAGCAGCCCAAGGAGCACGCCGAACGCCGGTTCCAGGGACATCAGCGTGCCGAAGGCTGTGGAAGTCATGCGCCGCAAAGCCATCATCTCGAGGATGAAGGGGAGTACCGGCATCAGTACCGCGACTCCGAGTGCGGCCAGCAGGACTTCGGGGCTGAGGTGTCCTGTCGCCTGTGGAATACCGAAGACCGCGGCCGTGGCCGCAGCCACCGGCACGGTGAGTGAGAGTGCTCCGGTTCCCGTGAAGCGGTCGCCGATTCGTTGGGTCAGCAGGATGTAGGCACCCCAGCCGATGGCCGCGGTAGCCGCGAACATCACGCCTAAGGCGTCGATCCGGCCATGCCAGGGTTCGGTTAGGAGCACGACGCCGGCCAGCGCCAACGCAGGCCAGGCAAGGGCTTTGCGGTTGTGGCTTCGGATTGCTGCCACCGTTAGTGGTCCCAGGAACTCGATGGCCACAGTGGTACCCAGGGGAATGCGCTCGATGGCGGCGAGGAACATGATAGTCATGAGGCCGGTGGCGACGCCGAGTCCCAGCAGGGGCAGGATGTCGGGCCGGCGGATCGAGCGAAGCGGCGGCCGGGCTATGGCCATGAAGATGATGGCTCCCATGGTCAACCTCAACCATGCCGTACCGGCCGGGCCCACGTCGGCAATGAGATCCACCGACAACGCGGAACTTAATTGGACTGAAATCATGGCCGCAACCGCGAGCCCCCATGGTGGAACAGCCATGAGTTTTGGGGTTTTCATGAGCCGGCATCCTGAAGGTGTCCTGAACCTACGCCCGGCTCAAATACTGCCAGGGAGAATCGGGCGGGTTCCGCGCCCGGGTTTGTATAGGAATGGGCGGCATCGCCGGGGAAGGTCAGGGAATCGCCCACTTCAAGGGTGGTTACCTGGCCGTCGACGTCCACGGCGAGGGTGCCTTGGAGTACCTGCAGGAGTTCCTTGGTCCCGGAGGCGTGGGCTTCGCTGGCGTGCTGGTCTCCGGGGCCCAACGTCCAGTCCCACAGTTCCACGACGTCCGGAGATTCGGTGCCGGCCATCAGGACTCCGCGTCCGCCTTGCTTGCTGGTCCACAAGGTTGCACCTTCGCCGCTGCGGGTGACCTTGATCGGTTTGGGGCGCGGGGACTCAACCAGTGCGGGTAGCCCGACGCCCAAGGCATCACTGATGCGCAGCAGCGTTCCGACGCTGGGGTTCGCCGCTCCCTGTTCGACGTTGACGATCATTCGTCGGCTCACGCCAGCGGCTTCTGCCAGCTGATCAAGGGTCCATCCGCGGGTTTGGCGCTCTTGTTTCACCCGGGCGCCTATGGCCAGTGACAGGGTGCTGGTGATTTCATCCATAAGTGCATCATACTGCACTTTGAGTGCACTCTCACTATGGTCGCTGACGGCCGCGCTTGGTCGATGCTGGTCGGTGAGATGGAACATAAGTATCCTGATCATACGGATTCGGCTGCAGACCCTGACTGCGCCGAAAAAACATGAGGAGCACGTTATGAGAATTGGTTCTTCCATCGCCCTGATTGCCATCGGAGCTATTCTGGCCTTCGCGCTCGCCCCCGGTATCATCCCCTTCCTCGACCAGGTCCTGGTCGGCTACATTCTGATCGGGGTCGGCGTTGTCGGTCTCATCATCTCCATCGCCATGTCCAACCGGACCCGCCGCACCGTTGTTGAGCGCCGCGGCGATCCCCAGACGGTTGTCGAGCGGCGCCCCGAGGTCTGATAGTCGCAACTTACAGAAGAAGCGCACGACGGCGTGTACTCGCCGTCGTGCGCTTTCCAGCCTTAATGCTCGCCAGCGTCCAAACTCAGCGACTCAGGCGAGTGAGAGCGTGAACGACAGGACAAAGCCTGCAGCTGTACTCAACGCAACGGCTGGGCCGCCGTGTTCGTAGGCCTCGGGCATGAGGGTATCCGCGAGTGATGCGATGACGGCACCTGCTGCAAATGCCAACGGTAGGGAGATCGTCTCAGGCTGGGCTGAGGAGAGTGGCCCCGCTCCGAGAATGACGGCGGCAACCAGCAGCACTGCGCAGACGCTCCAGAGCAACATGATCGGCCCGGCCTTGCGACCCTGGCTGCGCATGGACGAGGCTCCAACCAGCGCTTCGGGCAGGTTGGAAACGAAGATTGCCGCCAGCAGTGCCAGTCCGCCGGATCCTTCCTCCAGGGAGATGCCCAAGGCGACGTTCTCGGGCACGCCGTCCAAGGTGACCGCGGCCAAGAGTGCCATGCCTGCGGCGCCGCGTGTTGAGGCGGAGGTGGCAGCCTTATCGGACGCGGCGGCGTCAGTGTCCAGCTTGGGGCTGCCCTGTACTTCGTCTGCAGGTTTGGATTTCGAGGTTCTCCCGGGTTGCGCCCAGCGATCCAACAATGCGCTTAGCGCCGTAAATACGATGGCCCCCGCAAGGAGCCCCATCGCCGCGCGCACGATTCCGCCCTGTTCGTAGGCGTCCTCGAACAGTTCGAACGCCAAGGCGGTGATGAGTGAGCCGGCCGCGAAGGACAGCAGGATGGCCAGAAGCCGCTTCGGTAGCTCGAAACGCACGCCGATGAGTGCGCCTATGACCAGGGCGCTGGAGGCAATCAGTCCAAACCAAAGTGATGCCATCACAACGCCAGTATAGAAGTAAGTAACCTGATCTTCTCTAGGGTGAGGGAAAAGCGTTCGACGGCGGCAGCCCGCCGTCGAACGCTTCTCAGGTTAGGCGTGTGGTCAACCCCGTCCGCTGCCCTGCCGCGCCGGAACGGAATTGGCACTCCACTCCGGCGATTGAAAGTGAGCTCCGCCGAACATCGGGAAGCGCAGCAGGCCTTCCTGATCCCGGAGCTGAGCCCAAGGGCGGTTGATGCCATGCGTTCCATAGCGGCGTAGTTGCGTGACACGGTCAAGATCCAAAACTGCGAACAGGATCTCTTCACCGCCCCGCGCGTGCTGCATGATGGTGCCCTCGGGATCGACGATGACACTCTCGCCAACTCCTGAGGGGGACGCTCCATTGACGTTCACCACGTACACCTGGTTGGCAAAGGCGTTGGCCTGGGACATGACGATCTCCATGGCCCGGTCACGGGTGGTGGTGAGGGTGGGCTGGATGATCACCTCGGCCCCGAGCCACGCCAGTTGGCGGGCTACTTCGGGGAAGCTGCCGTCGAAACAGATGGCCAGGCCGATGCGTCCACAGCCGGGGATGTCGAAAGTGACGAAGGAATCGCCGGGCGTGGTGGTTTCGAACGGGCGCCATGGGAAGAGTTTCCTGTAGCGTGCCACAATTTCGCCTTGCGGGGAGACGGCAATGGCTGTGTTGTACGTGTGCCCCTTGTCCGTTTCCAGCAGTGAGCCAGGCACAAGCCACACGTTCAGCCTGCGGGCCAGCGCGGAGATGCGGTCGGTGAGGGGGCTGGGGATAGGTGCGGCGGAGCGGGTTTCGCCCTCTGGGTCAGGAAGCAGGAACTCGCCCGGCGCGGAAAGCAGCAGTTCCGGAACCACGATGACGTCCACATCGGGGCCGAGCTTTTTAGCCGATTCGGCTTGGGCCTCGAACCGGGCCCACGTGGCCTCGAGATCGTGAGGGACGGGATTGGTCTGAATTGCTGCGATGGACAGGATGCGCATTTATGCCTCGGTTTCGTTGCTGGGAGTTTCGTTGCTGAGAATGGACGGAAGTTGGTGGCGGGTGGTGATGTTTCCGCGGGGGATGGCTTCGCCTGAGAAGAAGCGGCGCAGCCTGGTCCTGAGGATCGCGGTGACCAGCAGGCCCAAGACCAGCGCACCGATGCCGATCCAGAACACTGAGCCGATGCCCAGCCAGGACAGTCCCGCGTATTCGGGGGACAGCATGTCGACGGCGCTGTATGCGAATGCTCCAATCATCAGGAGTGCTCCGAGGCCGGGAAGGATACCCTTCAGGATCAGGGCCGATGCAGAGGTGCGCATCAGCGGTGCGAAGTACACCACCGAGGCCAAGGCGGTCGTCGCGTAGTAGGCCGCGATCATCAGGCCCACAGACAGGATGGCAAGTCCGATGAAGTCCGCGCTTATTGCCGTCAGCCCCATCGTTATGGCCATGGTGATGATTGCCCACCAGGTGATGGAGAAGGTAGGCGTGCCGCTCTTGGGATGCATCTTCGTGGTCGACTTGGGCAGTGCACCATAGGTGCCCATGCTGAGCCAGGTCCGGGGCGTGCTGACAGCAACAGTCATCAGTGCTGCCAACGCAGAGAGTCCCACCGCAAGGATGATGACCTGGCCAAAAACGTCTCCTGTTGCCTGCGGGCCGAGTACTGAAAGGACATCCGAGACGGTTTCCGGATTGGTGATGCTTGCAGTTCCGGCATATCCGACGGCGGCCGTAGCCGTCACTACGTAGAAGAGCAGCAGGATGACTGTGGTGATGACTACTGCCTTGCCAGGTGTTCCCTTGCGGTCCGTGGTTTCCTCATTGACGGCGATCAAGGCATCCCAGCCCCAGTAGATGAACAGACACAGAATGACGCCGGACACGAGGCCGGATATGTCGCCGGAGGCAAAGGGATTGAACCATTCCGGGCCAGGCTTTTCTGAGCCCTCGGCGGCGCTGCCCATGGCCATGGCGGTGAAAGCCGCGACGCAGAATCCGCCGAGTGCCACTAGCTGGAGGCCAATCAGTGCGTACTGTACCCAGGCAGAGAGTTCGATTCCCCTCGCCGCAATCCATGCACTCAAGACGACCAGCCCGCAGGCGATGGCAGCTACGGCGATAGGCTCCGCGGCGATCCAGGCCAGACCAAAGAAGTTGAGCAGATAGGTGGTGGCCACTTGGGCCAGTGCGGCGCTCGCAATGAAGGTGGCCACTTGTGGCACCCATCCGCCAAGGAACCAGCCAGCGGTCGGCCCGAAAACACGGGTAATCCAGACGAAGACCCCACCGCAGTCGGGCATTTCCTTGTTGAGGTCCCTGAATGCGAGGGCGGTGAACAGGATGGGGACGAAACCCAGCAGGAACGCGGCAGGGGTGCTCGCTCCAACGGCAAGGACCACGAAACCGAGAGTCACGGCCAGGCTATAGGCAGGAGCGACGGCGGCCAGCCCGAGGACCACTGTTGGGCCGATACCGATGGATCCGGCTTTCAGGCCTTTGGATTTCGGGTTCCGGGATGCCGGGTTCTCCGATGTGGCGTCTTTGGGTGTTGGGCCGCTCGCGAGTGAGGTGGGGGAAGGGGGATGTGACACGGAGACTCCTCGTTGAATCGGTAAGTCGTATCTTGAATCAGTAATTTGAATCACATTCAAATTTGAATGCCATTCAATACCGGTCTAGAGTCAATGTCAACAGGAATCTTCAAGAGCCCACGGGGGAGCGGCAGTGGCCAAGGCAGACAAGAAGGAAATTCGACGGCAGGAAATCGTTGCGGCAGCCCAGGCTGTGGCAGCCCGCGACGGCGCTGAAGGGGCCACACTCCGTGCCATTGCCGCCGAGGCAGGCATGGCTGCCAATGCCGTGCTCTATTACTTCGGCAGCCACGCCGAGATCATTGCGGCCGCCGTACAGGCTTCCTCCGGTAGATTCCTGGAGAAGCTCGCGGAAGCTGTGGAGGCGGACATGACTCCCACCGCCAAGCTCGCCGCCGTCATCAGCGCCGGCACTACTGCAGGACTGGAAGACGACGTCTCCCGGATTCTGTACGAGTACTGGCCCCATATGCTCCGCGACGCAGAGCAGCGCCGGATCCAGGAAGAGCTCACCAGCGCACAGGAACGTGTCTACCGGGAGATCATCGACGCCGGAACGCGCTCAGGTGAGTTCTCTCCCCTGCTGGATCCAGCCAAGATCGCCCGCACTCTTGTGGCCCAGGAAGACGGCCTTGTCATGGATGTGCTGGCCGGGAGCGCCACTGGTGAGTATGTGCTTGATTTGGTGGGGAACCTTGCGGCCGCCCTTCTTGGACTTGAGGCAGGGGCCCTGCTTGAGCTTATTGCTGCCCGGGGTCTCTCAGCGCCTCAGCGCCCGGCAGGCGTTCCAGGGACGGCGCCGTCCCGGTGACCGGTTGCAGGGCTGTCACGCTGGCGTATCCTGCCGCCAACAGTGCAGCGTCGCTGTCCGGGTCGGGCGTCTCGGCCGTGTCGGCGATGGCCAGCCGCACGTGCTGCTGCCCCCGTTCGGCCAGGGTGGTCTGCACTATGCCGAACCGGGTGAGTGTGGCCGCCCGGTACTCAGGTAGGTCGGGCCCGGCACTGTTCGGGACGTTGAGGTTAAGTACGGATCCGGGCTCCTGCTCCAGAAGGAACGGCAGTAGTCCGGTGGCCAGCTGCGCGGCTGTTTCCCAGTGGATCGCGTCCGGGTTAAGGCCGGTGTCCAGCGAGACCGCCATCCCTCGGCGGTCGTTGACGCCCGCGGTCAATGCCGCGCCTACCGTGCCGGAATGCAGAATCGCCCGGCCTACATTCGCCCCGCGGTTCACCCCGGACAGGACCACGTCGGGCGGAGGGCCGAACGCGCCGTGGGCGGCGATCATGGTGATGAATGCCGGGGCGCCATGGACGGCGAAGGCCTTCACTCCGTCCAATTCCTCCAGTTCGCACTCTTCAACGGAAATCCTGCCGTCCTCTTCTACGGCGGTGATCGACGAGCTGCTGCCGCTGGCTTCCGACGCCGGGGCCGCCACCACAACATCGAATCCTGCCCGGACAGCCGCGGCAGCCAGTACGTGCAGGCCGGGGGAGGCGATGCCGTCGTCGTTTGTAATAAGGACACGGATGGACTGGCTCATGTTGTCCTGGCCTTTCGCGCCAGTTCATCCGGAGTCATCTGCTGTGCCGGTGCCGCTGCACTGGTATCCAGCGGAACAATCTTGACCAGCTTGGCCACCTCGTGAATGGCCGGGGCCTGACCCGAGCCCAGCCCATGGCGAGTGACGTTGTGGGCGCCGGCTGCCGTGCCCAGGACTACGGCGTCGCGGAGCGTTCCGCCGTCGGCAAGTACAGCGGCTATCGCTGCAGTCAGGGAATCACCGGCACCGCTGGTTTCCACCGCTTCAAACCTGGGGACATGGATTTCGCTGATCTCCCCGTCACTGAGGAACAGGGAGGGCTCGTGTGCCCGCGTGACGATGACAGCTTGCGCACCCTCCTTGGCGAGGGTGTGCATGGCCTCGATAAGGAGATCTGTCTCGGAGGCATCGGCGCGACCACTGCCCACCACCTCCTCATCGGACATCTTGACCACTGAGGGTTTGCCCTCCAGGATGCCTTTTAGTCGCTCACCGGACAGATCGGCGATGACAGTGCATCCGGCAGTGCGAAGGTCCGTAGTCAGCCTCCGGTACATGTCCGGTGGCACAGAGTCCTCCCGGCCAGTGCCACTGAGTATCACCGTCCCAGCCTTCATTCCGGCCTGCAACGTCAAACCATAGAGTTCGTCCAGTTCATGGCGCGTGAGCCGGTGGCCGGGCGACTCCGCAACCACGTCCCGTTCGCCCTTTCGGCGATCGTGCACGTAGGCGCCGCTGCTGCCCTCGCCGGAAACCGACAACAGCTCCACGCCTTCGTCGTCAATCAGGTGCTGCAGAACCCCTCCGCTTTCTCCGGAGAACACCGCGCACATTGTCACCTCGGCCCCGAGTACCTTCAGCATCCGGGCCTGCCAGACGCCTTGGCCCCCGGCGTGGAGGTGGATGTCGGCAGCTCCTTCCACGTCCTCAATCGTGACGGTCAAGACCGGTGAAGGGGCAAAAATCACTACTGAGCCCATGCTCCACCCGCCCTCTTCGGTGTGGCAATTCGAGTCGCGGCCACGATTACCTCTTCCCGCCGGAATCCTCCGGCCGACTTTGCGGACAGATCACTCCACCATACTAAGCACGCTTAGTTGTTGCATGCATAGGGCAGGAAAGGAACCTTCGTAAAGTGCTCATCGAGGCCCTCCACTTGCCCAATGCGTCGATTTGGAGGAGGCGCGGCAGCTCAGGCGTCGACGTCGGCCGTGATGAGCTCGCCATTGAAGTACTCCAACTGCCAGCCATCCGTGACGTGGTGATGGGCCAAATTGAGCACGGCGTTCTGCACGCTATCCAAGGTGCGCCCGATAGCCCGGCTCAACGTCAACCGGATCAGAGTGCCGTGCGCCACCACCAGGACGCGCTTGCCGGCAAACTCCCCGGCCAGCTCTTCCAAGGCAGCGATACCGCGGTCAGCGGCGGCTTCGTCCGATTCGCCACCCTGGAAACCTCCCGGAATCCGGAGTGCCTCCAGCTCGGGGCCGGCTTGAAGACCTTCGGCCGGGCCAAAGCTTCGCTCGGTGAGTTCCGGAACAAGCCTCGCAACCGTGAGCCCCAGGCCTTCGGCGATGATCCCGGCCGTCTCGGCGGCGCGGCTCAGGGGCGAGGACACCACGGTGTCCCATTGCTGACCGGAGAGGAAGGCGACGGCGTCACGCGCCTGGCCCCGGCCGACGTCGTTAAGCGGGATGTCAGTGGACCCCTGCAACCGGCGCTCCGCGTTCCAATCGGTCTGGCCGTGGCGGACGAGGGCGAAAGTTGTGATGGTCATGCTTTCCATTGTGCCTTGCGTACACAGTCCACCCGCCCACCACAGTCTGAAGAACCTTTGCGTCCAGGAGCACGGCCGGGTCCTCCGCAGCGAGCACATCGGTGTCAAGGACCACGAAGTCGGCATATAGGCCCGCAGCAAGCCGACCAATTTGGTGCTCGGCCCCGCACGTCCATGCGGAGTCGCGCGTTGCATGTTCGATCGACTCGGCGAGGGGCAGCGCGAAGTCCGGGACGTTCGTTCCAGCGGACGCGTCCAAGGCCGATGCCCGGGTGGTGGCTACATACATGTTGGGCAAGGGCGCGTGCGGGGACGTGGGGGAGTCCGTGCCGAAGGCCAGCCGTGCCCCCGCCGCAGTAATCCACGGCCAAGGGAAGCCGCGTTCCACACGGTCATCGCCCAACTTGGCCGCCCAGTTTTCGCTGATGGCGGGATCGGCATGGACCGGCTGCATGCTGGCGGTGATGCCCAGCGCGGCGAGGCGATCGACGTCGGCCCTGTCCACCAACTCGAGATGCTCGATGCGGTGGCGGCGTTCACGGGGCCCGTTCTCTGCAACGGCATGTTCCACCGCGCCGATGGCGATCCGCACCGATTCGTCGCCGATGGCATGCATGGCCACCTTCAGTCCGACGGCATCTGCTGCGGCAACCACTGGCGCGAGTTGCTCGAGGCTCCAGATAGGTTCCGCGTTGGAACCATCGGCGTACGGCGTTCCGAGGGTGGCGGTGCACCCGTCGATGGTGCCGTCGATGATGACCTTGATACCCACCACGCGGAGGAACGGCGATTCATGCTCGACGGCGAGCGCTGCCGCCCGCTGGACCTGGGCGATGTTTTCCTCCGCCGATTCGGCGTTGTTGACGCGCCAATAGGCGATGAGCCGGCTGGTCAGCGTGCCGTCTTTGTCGGCACGCTCAAAGGCTTCGAGGTCGGTCTCGTTGAAGCCCATGTCGCACGCAGTGGTCACGCCGGTTTCGCGGTATGCCTGCTGCACAGCGGCGATGCTGGCCTCGTGCTCATCCTTACCCACTTGGGCATCGAGGTAGGGGAGCACCATGTCGTAGAACGCGTTCTCGTCGATGTAGCCGGTGGCGTGGCCGTGTGCATCCCGCTTGATGGTGCCGCCGTGCGGATTCTCCGTGTGGTCATCGATCCCCAGTTCAGCCAGCGCCGCCGAGTTCACCCACACTGAGTGGAAGTCGTAGGCGAAGGCATAGACGGGTTTGTCCCGGACCACGGCATCGAGCATCGCCGCGTCGGGTACACCACCCGGAACTGCGCCATGCAGCCAGCCGGTAGCCAGGATCCGGTCGGCATCCGGACGTTCGGTTGCCCTTGCCTTGATTCGTTGCTGGATTTCCGCCACTGACTTGGCACCCCACAGGCTGACCTGCCCCAGGGCTTCTCCAGTGCCGACTACGTGGGCATGACCGTCGACGAAGCCGGGGACAACCAGCCGGTCTTCAAGGTCAATCCTCTCGGCATCCGGGCGAAGGCGTTCCGCCGTGTCGGCGTCACCGACGTAGAGGATGCGTTCACCCTGGACGAGCATGGCCTCGGCCCAGCGGCGGGTATCGGAGGTGAAGATGCGGGCGTTGGTGTAGAGCTGGGTGGTCACGCTGCTGTTTCCTTGCTTTCCGGTGTCGATTCTTCTTCTGGGACTTCTTTTGTTGCGGGGGGCTCATCCAGGGAGTGGCTGACTTCGAGGAACAGCTGGTTTTGAAGCTCGTGCAGGTGCTCGCTGTCCGGTTCCGGCCAGGTGGACATCTTCACGATCACGGTATCGGTGGCAGGATCGATCCAGAGGTACTGGCCGTAGATGCCTATGCCGGTGACATTGCCGCGCTCATTGCCTGTGCACCACCACTGCCTGGTGTACGAGCCGCGGGGGTGAATGGCGCTGAAGGAGGAGCCGGCCATGGCTTCGGGGTCTCCACCAGCGAGGATGCTGTGGACCCACCTCTCGGACACCACCCTGCCGCCTGGACCTTCGCCGCCGTCGAGCATAAGACGGCCCACCCTCGCGAGGTCGCGGGCGGTGCACGAAACCCCGCCGTTCGCGAAGCCGAAGCCTGTGGAATCGACGGTGATGGTGGCGTCCCGATCTGCGTCCAGCTTGGACCACAGGTACTTGGAAAGCGCGTCCGAATACCGGAGCCCGGTCACGCGCTCGATGATCCAGGCCAGGACGTCCGTGTTCGCGGAACAGTACTGGAACGTGCCCACAGTGCCGTTGCCCGTGAGGGTGGTGAGGAAGGCGTACGTGCCATCAGGATCGCCGTCTTGTCGGGTGCGCCAGCCGGAGGAGCGATCATGCGTCTGAACTTCGGAAGCGGGATCGAGGTAGTCCTCGCTGTAGTTGAGATGAATGGCCATATCGAGCACGTGCTGGACGGTGGCCCCGTCGTAGGCGGATCCGGCGAGTTCGGGGACGTAGTCAACAACGCGGGCGGTCGGAACGATGTCTCCGGAGTCCACCAACGCCCCGATCACCAGGCCGCACATCGACTTCGAAATGCTCATGACCAGATGAAAGTCATCAGGGGCAAAACCCGGGCGGTAGTACTCCGCGATGACATCGTTGCGGTGCAGGACCAGGAAGGCATCGGTGTAGCTCTCTTCCAGCCGTTGCCTCAGACCAGGGACGGCCAAGGAGCTCAAACGGTCAGTAGCCTCATCCGGGGCGGTCGGGAAGCGGCGGGCGATTGTCGCCGTCGGGAGTAATTCGCTCAAGTGCACAAAGGTCCAACGGTTGTGCGGTCCCTCCTGCCAAGTGTCGACTGTTGGTTGGCTGGCGGCGCCGCGGTAACGCGGGGGATGGGTTTGGGCTCGGGCGGTGGTCATACCGGGGCTCCTTCGATGACAGGGGTCTTGCTGAGACCTCGGCGTAGCGCCGGGTTCAGGGCGGTGTACACGCCTGCGGAGACGATCATGGATACCGGCACTGAAAGGTCCATGGAGCCCATGGCGGCTGCGAGGGGACCAGTCCACGCTGCGTTGCTGAGGAAGAGTGAGGCTACAACCGCGCCGAGGATGACGGCGAGTATGCCGGCGATGTGCCAGCCTCCGTTGTACCAGAAGGGGCTGCCGGGCTTCTCCTTGAAGAGGTCTTCGCCGCTGTAGCGGTTCCGCCGAAGGAGGACGTCCGTTGCGAAGACGGTCATGGTGGGGCCCGAAATGAGGACCAAGAGCTGCAGCATCATGTTGACGGCCTCCAGGAGGCTCGTGGACATGACGAGGTAGATGGTCAGCGCTGTGCCGATCGCTCCCACCACCACCGCGGAAGGGATGCGGCGGATGGGGACGCCGATGGACTGAAACGCCATGCTCGCCGTGTACGTGGTCATGCCGTTCAGCGAAATGGTGTTGATGATGACGCCCACCACGAAGATGGGTCCGAGCCACGCTGGCAGTAGGGCGAGGAGCGCTGATTCGATGCCAAGATCCATCGCTGCGGCGTCAATTCCAGTTGCCAACAACGCGCCCACTGCAGTGAAAAACATGCAAGGCAGGGCGCCACCAAAGGCTGTGGCCGCGATGATGTGTGAACGTTTGGTGGACCCGGGGAGGTAGCGGGCCAGGTCCGGACTGTTCGAGTAGGACAGGGGAGTGGAGGCCAGAATGGCGAAGCCGATGGTCATCGCGGCCCATAGCGGCGCCCCCTCCAACGGCGCCGGAGCAGCGTAGCCCCACTGCACATGAGGCAGGATGAAGCCCGTGACCAGCAGGAAGATGGCCAGCAACACCGAGGCCACAATGGGGTAACTGCGAAGGATCAGGCTGTGGCCGTACACGGCGACCAATACGGTGACCGCTGCGACCACCAAGGTGACGAGCACCGGAACCAGAACGGGATCCGTGAAACCAAGTTGTCCCAGGAGTTCAGCACCCATGAAGGAGGACGCGAGCCAGTTCAGGGCCAGGAAGACGGCGGAAATGAACCATCCGAAGAAGGCAACAACAACCCTGTTGCCGCGGATTCCATAGATGGCGCGGGTGATGACCGAGCCTGAGGTCCCCGCTGCCGGGCCACTGGTGGCCACGATGCCGGTGAGGACCCAAGGGATGCTGCCGGCGATGATGACGGCAAATGCCTGCCAGAGTTCCAGGCCGAGCAGGATGAGGGAGGCACCTACCGTCAAGTTGAGGACGCTGACGTTGGGGGCCGCCCAGACCGGGAAGAGATCCCTGGCGCGGCCATGCCGTTCGGAGGCTTCGATGAGTTCGATGCCGCGGGTTTCGGGGTGGGTGAGGGGTTCCGGGTAGCTGACCGCGTCGGTCATGTGGGGGTGGGACAACGCTGTTCCTCTCGGGCAAGGTCCGGTTCGCAACATTGGGAAACCGGCCCATCGACACTATTGGTCGCATGACCAATGAGCTATTGGTCACTAATCCAATAGACTTAGCGGCATGGTGTCAAGCCCCGCATCCCAACGCGTTCGAAAATTACCCGACGAGCGTCGCGCTGAGATTCTCTCCGAGGCCGCGTCGATTGCCTTGATCGAGGGACTTGAGCGGATCACCCTCCGCGCCGTCGCCGACCGCCTTGGTGTGCGTCCCGGCCTGATCAGCCACTACTACCCGGCCGCCGAGGATTTGGTGATCGCCGCGTTTGTGCGCGCCGTTTCGGAGGAGCGGGAAGAGTTGTTTCCCGACGACGGAACTCCCCTTGAGCGGATGGCTCACTTGGTCTCGCGCATCGAAGGCAACGGCACTTTCGAACTCACGAGGCTATGGCTCAACGCCAGGCATCTTTGCCGCTTTATTCCGGCCCTCACCGAGGCGTTGTTGGGTCAGGAATACCTTGATCGGAACCGGCTGACCGCGCTCATCGAGGACGGAGTCGCGTCCGGCGACTTCGTGGTGGAGGACCCCTTCGCGGCTTGCATCCGGATATGGGTGGCCATCGACGGCGTGGGCTCCTACGTTAACAACGTCGAGGCTTTCGAATATGACGCCTTCAAGCGGTTTGTCACCGACGTCGCCGAATGGTCGCTGGGCGTTCAAGCGGGCGAACTTCGCGCGGCCGTGGACCGGTTGCAAGCTGCCTGACCCTCTGGGTGGAGGGCCTTCACATTGCCCTTCCCGCGATTTAATCAGTATCCTGATAACTTATCTGGTGAAACCGGATGATGCTGTTTGGGCTCATTGCCTGGGCCGCACGTGGCTGAAGCAGTCGGCCGCGCGGCCATCGTGAAAGTTTGATTGACGGCATTGCTTGGTGACGCAGGGACAGTGGTTGGGTCCGTGTCTCCAGGTATGCCTGAAGGACGTGACATTCGTGGGCAACAATGACGAGGCCGTGGACCCCCAACTCCCCGCCTCCAGCGAAACCGCAGGAACAGGCGATGAAGGAACGGACGCCACTGAAACACTTGAAGGCCGCTACCAGCTTGGGCCTCTGCTGGGTAGGGGCGCCATGTCTGCCGTCTACAAGGCGACGGACATGCTCCTTGGCCGCGACGTAGCTATCAAGATTTTCCTGCCCGGTTCAGGCGACGAATCGTTCCGTGCCCGCCAGGAAAATGAAATGCGGCTTCTGGCTGCCTTTGATCACCCAGGGTTGGTGGCCGCCTTTGACGCCGGCGTCGATACGCGCAACGACGAAGAGCGCGCGTACCTGGTCATGGAACTGGCTGATGGCCGGGATTTACGCGCCATTCTGGCTGACGGACCGCTCACGGTTCCCGAGACCGCGCGCATCGGGATCCGGCTCGCGGGGGCACTGTCCCAGGTTCATGAACACGGAGTTATCCACCGCGATATCAAGCCGGCCAACATCCTGGTATCCGACGACGACGGCGTGGGACAGTCGGTGAAGCTAGCGGACTTTGGCGTCGCACTGGTCATGAACGACAACCGCCTCACCGCAACAGGCTTTACCGTGGGGACCGCCCAATACCTCAGCCCGGAACAGGCGCAAGGGCTCGGACTGACTCCCGCGAGCGACATCTACTCGCTGGGCTTGGTACTCCTCGAATGCCTCACCGGCAGGGCCGAGTACCCGGGGACGCCAATTGAAACGGCATCAGCCCGCCTGCACCGCGCGCCGCAGGTCCCCCTGGAATTGCCTGGTCCGCTGCGGGAGCTCCTCGAAGCCATGACGGACATGGATCCCGAAAAGCGCCCAACGGCACAACACGTCGAACAGGCGCTCGGGGATGAAGGGATCCAGACCGGGCGCAGGACCGCGCTGCTGCCGGCCGTGCCGTCGAGGCCACCACTCCACACGCCAACCAAGAGGCAAGCTACCGTCACCAGCCTCAGGGACTTCAATAAGCGACGACCCAGGACCGTTCGAGGCGTCGCCGCGGCGGCCGTAACCATACCGCTCGCTTTGCTGATCCTCTCCCAAGGGCTCACGCCCACGGGCAACATGACCGATCCCTCCCAAATTGGGGACACCGGGGTTTCCCAAGCTGAGCCGCAGCCGACGACGCCGGTGGTGCCTGCTCTTCCTGTTGCGCCAGCGACCGCCGAAGCCGTGCCCGCCGAAGCCGTGCCGGTGGACGCCCCGCCCGCTGAGGTGGTCAATCTGCAGCAGCCCGCGCAAGTGCCGGTTCAGCAGCCCGCGCAGGTGCCGCCACCCGCACCAGCTCCAGCGCCCGCGGTGATGCCAGGCCCGGAGATCGCCAAGGAAAAGAGCCAGGGCAAGAGTGAGAAGAAGCCTGAAAAGGCCAAGGGACCCGGGGAAGGCAAATAGCCTTGGCATCGTAAACCAGCGCACGGTAAACCAGCGCACGGTACACAACGCACGACGGCGACCTGCCGCCGTCGTGCGCTGTGTACCGGAAGTTCAGCGTCCCGGAACGCACCCGGGCGCGGTACCGCGGCACTTGTAGGACGCGCCGGGTCTCAGGTCGATCCCCGCGAAAAGCTGCGGAAGGGTGACCAAGTAGAAGCCCTTTCCTTTGAGTTGGGCAATGAGCTCGGCCTGGCCATCCACGGTGGAAGCATGGACGTCGTGTTGGAGGATGATCGATCCTGGCTTGACCAGGTTCATGATCCGGGGGAGGAACACCGATTTGTTTTTGGACTGCCAGTCCATGGAGTCCACATCCCAGATTATTTGGGGTAGCCCCACGGAAGCGGCAACTGTCTTATTTGTTGCTCCGTACGGTGGCCGCATGTAAGCGGGCACCACTCCTGTCGCCTTTTCTATGGTGTTCGTTGCCCCCTGAATCTCGCCCTCGATGCTTGCCGGCGACAATTTGGTCAGGTACGGGTGGCTCATGGTGTGGTTTGCGATGGTGTGGCCCGCTGCTGCAACGGCCTTGGCCACTCCCGGATTGGCCCCGACGTATCCTCCCTGCTGGAAGAACGTGGCGAACACTTTATGCCTTTCGAGTATCGCCAAAAGACGAGTGGTTTGGGCGTTCGGCCCGTCGTCATAGGTGAGGGCGGCGCAGGCAACGAGGTCACAGTTGATGTGCGCCCTGCCCACCGGCGCGGGTCGGGGGGCCTTGAACGCTACCGCGGCGATGACTGCCGTGCGAAGGGCGCGGCCTGCGGGCGAAATGACCTCATCCGTGGCTTCGGCGTTCAAGTTCACGGTGACGGCGTCGGGCAACGCGGCGCCGGACACAGGGTCCCGGTGGACGGTGACGCTGAGATCCCCTGCGGAGGTGAACGCGACAGCGGTGAGCATCTCGGCGTCGGAAACGGAGTTTGGTGTCGGGTTCAGGGCCGGGTCCTGCGTTGGAAAAGCGGTGCCGATGGTATCCCCGAGTATTGTCCGTAGGGTGCTGGTCATGGCCGGGTTGATCAAGCTGGCACTGCCGGTAACAACACCCGTGCTGAGGTCCTCGTAGGTGATCTCGTCGATGCGATCGGTGCGGACGCCTCCGATCATGGTTGTTTGCACGAACCTGGATCCCACAACGCTTCCACTGGCCAGAACAATTTCATGGTTGACCGAAACGCCGTCGGCCAAGAGTGCAGCGGGGGTGGCCGGCAGTGCCGCGGGTTCGTGACGACCGCCGGCCCGGGCATCGAAAACGCTGAGCAGTCGGGCATCGAGCTTGCTGTTGAAAGTCCCGGCCCCGCTGATGTACTGCCACGTCGCAACGGTGGGCGATGCCCCGGCCGTGCGCGTTGTCATGTCCACGATGGACGTCTCCCGGGCGATCTTGGACGGCGCCTTCCCGATGACCGCGGTTGGTGCCTGGGGCGCTGGCTGGGTGGTCACGGGGACGCAGGCCGCTATGAAGAGCACGATGACTACGAGCGGGATCGTGAACGGTGAGCGGACGGGGGCGGGCCGCTGCATGGTTTCTTCTACCGGGCGTACGAGGTGGTCATGCCTCGAATGATGACAGGCGCAACGCCTAAGAACCCGGAGACACCCCGGAGCGTTTAGAGTTCGGCGGGAAAACTAACCGTAACGGTGGTTCCGCCGTCGGGAGTTTCGGCCAGGGTGAGGTCGCCGCCGTGTGCTTTCGCGATACTGCTGCAGGTGGCCAGGCCGAGTCCGGAGCCGGGGCCGTCACCTTCCCGCCGGAGACGTACCAATGGTTCCAAGACTTTGGCGCGGTCCTCGGGCTTGATGCCCTTGCCGTTGTCCGCAACGAAGATCGTAGCGCCGTGATAGTTCGAAACGCCGCTGATGCGGACGCGGAGATCGCGATCGGGGCTGCGGTAATTCATGGCGTTGGACAGCAGGTTTTGCAACAGCGTGCGGAGTTGTCCGCGGTCGGCGTGGAGAGTCAGGTCTTCAACGTCCACGATGCCGTCGTTTTCGATGCCCAAATCGCGGGCCACTTCTTCGGCAATTTCGTGCAGCGAAACTTGCACCGGCTGGATGGCGCCGCCCACGCGGGAGTAGCTCAGCACATCTTCGAGCATGCCGAGCATCCGCCGTCCACTAGAGCCGATTCGGTCCAGATAGCGCGCGGCGGTGCTGTTCGGTTCTACGTCGGGATCGTCTTCCACCAGTTCCACATAGCCGAGGATGGTGGTGAGGGGAATGCGGAGATCGTGGCTGACGCGTCCGGCGAATCCGGCCAGCTTGGCGTTGCTGTCCCTCAACTCGGCGTAGGTGCGGTCAAGCTGTACCGTGCGGTGCTGAAGCTCCAGAAGCTCAACAACCTGTTTCGCCAGGACCTCCAGCATACTCACCTGTTCGGGGCGCAGGTCATTGGTCTTATCCGAGAACACGCACAAGGTTCCCGGTACGAAACCCGATTCTGTCTGCAGCGGCACCGAAGCGTAAAAGCGGACGTTGCCGATTTCGCCCGTGACAAAGGGATTGTCCGCGAAACGCGGGTCCTTGGACGCGTCGGCCACTACTGTTCTCTCACGGGTAAGGAACACCTTGGCGCACATGGAATCCTCGCGGGAGCAGACTCCGGGGTCAACACCCCAAGCTCCGATCTGGTGCTGGTATTCCGCGCTGATGATGTTGACCACGCCAAAGGGCGCACCGCATAGCTCGGTAGCCAGCCGCACAAGGTTCTGCAGGGCGCTCATGACGGCGGCATTGGGAAGGAGGGTGGAATCCACTGCAGGGTCCAGGCCATATTCCCGTAATTCCAGATCCCGGCTGATGTCTTCAGTGAAGGACAGCTGCCCCTGAACTTCCGTCATGTTATTACTCCCCCAAGCGTTTTTAGGATTCCTTGCCGATACTACCGGGACGCTGGCGGCGGTGGTTTACTGGGACGCATGACCGAGCAGGAACCGGCCTCCGCCGCGTCTACCGACAGTATCGATCTCTCCATACGCACTCCCGCGCAAAGAGCCCGGACCTTTACCGGGATCCTGGTGAACACCGCCCTGGCGAACATCACCACAAGCTATCTCTGGTTCGCCCTGACGTTCTGGGTGTACCTGGAGACGCGGAATGTGATCGCTACAGGGGTGATTGGCGGTGCGTACATGCTGCTGATCGCCCTCTCCAGCATCAGTTTCGGAACCTTCGTGGACCGTTACCGCAAACTTGCAGTGATGCGTTTCGCCGCAGCCTTCACCATGGTGATGTTCGTCCTCTCGGGCGTCATGTTCCTGCTGACACCCGAGCGGGCGCTACTCGACCTGACCCAGCCATGGTTCTGGATCTTCACCATGATCATCCTGATCGGCGCCGTGGTGGAGAACATGCGGAATATTGCCCTGTCCACCACCGTCACCATACTGATCGAACCTGATCGGCGCGCCAATGCGAACGGGCTCGTTGGTATGGTGCAGGGGCTCATGTTCATCGTCACTTCGGTCCTTTCCGGGCTATCGGTAGGACTGCTGGGCATGGGGTGGACGGTAGTTGTCGCCTTGGTGCTGACCGCATTGGCCTTCGGGCACTTGCTCATGCTGCGCCTGCCGGAGGAAGTAAAGGCAGCGCCCTCTGATGCACAAGGCGGATTCGACATGCGGGGGTCGTGGGCTGCCGTCATGGCAATATCCGGCCTGTTCGCTCTGATTCTTTTCTCCACCTTCAACAACTTCATCGGTGGCGTCTATATGGCGTTGATGGACCCCTACGGCCTGGAGATGTTCACTGTGGAAATGTGGGGAGTTGTCTTCGCCATTGGTGCCACAGGGTTCATCGTGGGCGGCGCGCTGATCGGAAAGTTCGGTCTCGGGTCCAATCCCTTGCGGACCATGCTCATCGCTGTGGTGCTGATGGGGTTCATCGGCGCGGTGTTCACGCTCCGAGAGTGGGCCTGGCTCTACATAGCAGGAATCTGGCTCTACATGGCGCTGGTGCCTGTGGTTGAAGCCGCCGAACAGACCGTCATCCAAAAAGTAGTGCCACTACCTCGGCAGGGCAGGGTGTTTGGTTTTGCCATGGCCTTCGAATCCGCGGCGGCGCCCATTACCGCCTTCCTCATTGCGCCTATCGCCCAGTTCTGGATCATCCCGTACGCCCGTTCCGAGGACGGAGCGGCCACCCTGGATCCGCTCTTGGGCCAGGGCATCTCCCGGGGCATCGCCCTGGTGTTCCTGGCCGCCGGCATCATCATGATCGTGGTGGCATTGATCGCCTTCCTGACTCCGGTCT
Organism: Paenarthrobacter sp.; assembly: GCF_031180005.1. Classification (NCBI taxonomy): domain Bacteria; kingdom Bacillati; phylum Actinomycetota; class Actinomycetes; order Micrococcales; family Micrococcaceae; genus Paenarthrobacter; species Paenarthrobacter sp. The sequence continues at coordinate 31,342 of NZ_JAPSHI010000014.1, forward strand.
ATCGCCGCGTGTCCGCTTCGTATGCGCAGACAGCGGCGGAAGAACGGGAAAGCCAGGATGCGGACTCGCCTTCGTCACACTGATTCGGAACTGATCCGGGTTGATCAGGAAGCTGCCTGCAAGGCGGCTCCTGCCATGGCGGAGCTGCCCAGATCGCTCTTTTCCAGGGTATGTCCGGATTCAACGGCCTTGGCCCATGTTTCGGTGGGTGCAACGGCGGCCCAGTTGGAGTTCAGCAGTGCCATCAACGTGGTGTGCACTGTCTTCGCGTCAGCGGTTCCTGCCGCGTTGCTGAGGTTGATGGCTCCCGTGGCATCTGAAAGTACTTCGGTGGTGAAGCCAAGAAATTCTGCTTCCACCGCCGAGGCCAGGATGCAGTTGTTGGTCATGTAGCCCACCAAAGTGACGGTGTCGACGTCGTGCTCCCGCAGCCAGGCGGCAATGTCCGTGCCGGCGTACACGGATCCATACTGCTTGACTACCTTTTTCCAGGAACCGGTCCTGCGGGTTTCCACCTCGGGGTGCAGCTCATATTCCGCTGTTCCCGGGGCGAAGACGGGTGCGCCTTCTCCTTCGCTGTGCTGGATTGCTGCGATGGGGATGCCCGCGGCAGTTGCGGCGTCGATGGCGTTGGCGATCAGGGGGAGCGACTCTTGGTGGGGCGGGTACTGGATTTCCAGCGGCCCGCTGAAGTACTGCTGCTGGACATCGACGAGGACCAGGGCGCGGTGGGGTGTGCTCATAGTGTTCTCCCGTGGTGGTTATTGGGGCGCCTTTTGGCGGCTCCCTCCATCATTCGTCCCTTGCCCCTGGTGCGCCAGTGGCACGAATGCCCATATACGATTGATTCAGGCCAACAGTGGAGGGCAGTATGAGGATCGCGGTGTACGCGTTCAACGGGGTCACGATGTTTCACCTTGCCGTGCCACAAATGGTTTTCGACGAGGTCTCACGCCAGGCACTAGCTGAGTGGAACACTGTCCTGTTCTCAGACCGGGCGGGCCACATCCAAACGGCCGAGGGGTACACATTGGGGCAGGTCCAAGGACTGTCGACGGCGGAACACGCCGACGTCGTAGTGGTGCCGTCCTGGTTCGACGACGAACGCGAGACCGGCGAAGCCCTCAGCAACGTCCTCCGGCTGGCCCATGGCAGGGGCGCAACCATCGTGGGTCTGTGCTTGGGAGCTATTCCCGTTGCCGACGCCGGTCTCCTGAACGGGCGATCTGCCGTGACCCACTGGCAAGCCTTTGATTCCCTCGCTGTCCGGCATCCGGACGTCTCCCTCGACCAAACAGTGCTGTACATCGATCACGGCGACGTCCTGACTTCTGCCGGCACAGCATCCGGACTCGATGCATGCCTGCACGTTGTGAGGGGGCGCTTGGGGGCGGAAGCGGCCAACCAAGTGGCGCGAAGCCTGGTGATCGCTCCGCACCGGGAAGGTGGGCAGGCTCAGTACATCGAGCATCCTCTTCCCCCGCGAGCTGAGGGCGATCCGATGGCGCGTTTGCTTGAGTGGGCGATGGGTCGGCTCGGTGAACCTCTCAGCATTGACCGGCTCGCGACCCAAGCCCACATGAGCCGTCGAACTTTCGTGCGCGCCTTCCGCGCCTCAACCGGGACCACGCCGTCGGCCTGGATACGTACACGCCGACTCGATGCCGCCCGCCGTCTGTTGGAAACCACCGACCTGTCTGTTGACCAGGTTGCGGCCGACTGCGGGTTCGGCAGCGCCGTGACTCTCAGGCAGAACTTTGCCAGCGCCTTTTCCACCTCACCCACGGACTACAGGCGCCGCTTTACCGCATGACTGCCGAAAGCCGTCACGGAAACCAAAGCAAAGATCACTCTTTTTGGATGAGACGTGGTGATTGCTGCGTAGTGCAGGGTGGAGTCAGCCGGCGGCATGCGGGCAGTCCTGCAAACCTGCAGAGATGGAGACGGTTCTATGGCTGAGACGGACCACGTCGATTACACCATCCAGCTCGAGCCGGACAATGTCTTGATACTGGCTTGGGACCCTGGTGTCAGAATCGAAGCCGGTAACGCCCGTGCGGCAGTGGACGCGGTCAATGAGTTCGCTGCCGGTAATCGCTATCCCTTGCTGGTCAGGATGGCTAATGCAAGCCATCTGAGTCGCGCGGCACGTGACGTTTTCATCGAACCCTGTGCGGCCACCAGAATCGCGTTGCTGGGTGAAAATCCTGTTGACCGCATACTCGTCGACTACCAGCTGGCCGCCCAACCCGCGCCTTGCCCCACGCGGTTCTTTACCTCCGAAGCCGAGGCAATGACATGGCTTCTGGAGCCGGAGCAACAGGCCGGTGAGCAGCAGGGCCGCACAGCAACTGGGTAAGAACTCCATGACGCTCTATACCTCCAACAGGAGGTGTGGAATCATCGGCGAATGGACCAATATCTGTGGGTGTTGAAACAAGATCAACTTGATTTGATTCGCGAATTGGAGCCAGCCAGACTTGAGCTCCTCGACGAGGAAGGCTTGCTCCAGCTCCATAAACGGGTGCGGAAGGCCAGGAACAAGTACACCACCAACTATCGGCGCAAAGCGGCAGACGAAGTACTGGAAGCCGGCGGTCGCGGAGCCGCAGCCAACAAGTCGGACAAAGCGCGTGCCCGGGCTTTCGTGTTCGAGGAAGCCCTTTCCATCGTGAGCACGGAACTTGCCCGTGTGGCCCATGAGGCGGCAGAAGAACTCAAGGATGAGCGGCTGGAACGCGCCAGTGCCGGCAAGTCCGCTGGACCGGAGAGCGCCGGGACCGGTACCAAATCCACCAGCAGTTCGGGCCGGGCCCGTTCGCACCAGAAAACCACCGGGGGAGTGAAACGGGACGCCTCCAGCCGTTCGCAAGGCGCCCAGCGACAAGCGAAAAAGGACGCCCGCTAAGATCCTTTTCCTTCACCCGGCCGGATTCGACGTCCGGGCTTGAATCTTGAGGGAATCTTGAGATGCCCCGGCGCCCTTCTTGAGGACCCCGTCCGATGGTTGAATCATCAGCCAATCAGCTGACGGGAACTTCCAGGAAGGACCACCGAAATGACTGACCAGATCTCCGCTAAGTCCGTGACTGCCGGCGCCGCCCCCACGAATTCCGACGCCCTGGCTGGCACTGCGGAACCTGCGGGTTCAGCTGGAGAATCCGTTGGCCAGACCCGTGCAGTGGTGACCGTCCGTGAGCAATTCAACCCCCTTGGGGCCGGGCTCCGGAGCATCTGGCCGCAGTCGGTCGTCGGGTTCTAGCGCGCCAAGCTTTATTGGGGCCGGCACCTCGTTATTCGGGCAAGTACCTGCCTGACGCTGTTTAAGGGACGATGGAGTCCAGCGCGAAAATAAGGAGGCTTGCCATTAAGGAAGAGATGAGAAAGGCCGCTGATGTGGCCGGGGAAGCCGCGAATTCGCAGGCTTTCGCAGCTGTTGCCCGGGTCGGCTATGCCGTGAGCGGGCTGCTGCACATACTCATTGGCGTCATCGCAGTCCAACTCGCGGTGGGCCGCGGCGGCGAGGCTGATGTCAGCGGCGCGGTGACCGAGTTGGCCAACAAGCCAGCAGGACCCCTCCTGCTCTGGGCCTGCTTTACAGCCTGTGCAGCGCTTGTCCTGTGGCAGCTGGGAAATGCCATCCTTGGCTATCGCCTCGCGTCTGACAACAAACTGACCAAGCGGTTATCGGCCTTGGGCCAGGCCTTGGTGTTCGCTGCATTGGCGGCCACCATCATGTCCTTCCTCGTTGGACAGGGCCAGAACAGTCGGGAGTCCAGCAGCGACTTCACTGTCACGCTCATGAAGGCACCCTTCGGGGTATTCCTGCTGATCGCCGTCGGCATCGGTATCGCCATTACCGGCATCGTGTTTGCTGTTAGGGGCTTCCGTCGGAAATTCACCAAGGACCTTTCCTTGTCATCCAACCGGACCGTGCACCAGTTCCAGCTGTGGGTTGGCGTGGTGGGTTACATCGCAAAGGGGATCGCCCTGTTCCTTGTGGGATTGCTGGTGGTCATTGCCGCCGTTCGCGCGCAGCCCGAACAATCAACGGGCCTTGACGGAAGTTTGAAAGCCTTGAAGGAGCAGCCCTACGGTCCGTACTTGTTGGCTGCCGTGGCGTTAGGGCTCATCGCCTATGGCCTTTTCCTGATGGTTAAGGCGAGGACTCTCCGGACCTAGTTCCAGCTGCGTTTAGGAGCTTGGGAGCCGGGGTACAGGGCAAAAGTACCGGCAGTGAATAAGTACCGGCAGTGAAATCCGAAAAGGGGCAGAACATGACTCAACGTGATCCGAACCAGCCTGACAAGCCACTAACCGACGGGAACCGCCTCACCTCCGCGCCATCAGACCCTCGCAGCGGGTACCACTCGGGCGAATTCCCTCAGCAGGAGCAGGAACAGCCGGGCCTCACGCAACCACTGGATCCGCAACCGGACCATGGCGAGAAGAGCTATGTGGGGCATGGGCGCTTGCAGGGAAAAACCGCCCTCATTACCGGCGGCGACTCCGGCATCGGCGCTGCGGTGGCCATTGCCTACGCGCGCGAGGGCGCCAACGTGGCCATTAGCTATCTTCCGGAGGAAGAGGAAGACGCTCAGTCGACGGCGGAATGGATCCGTGAGTGCGGAGCGCAAGCACTGCTGTTGCCCGGTGATGCGAGGGACGAAGGCTTCGCAGCTGAAATTGTGGAACGCACCGTGCAGGAGCTTGGCGGGCTCAATGTAGTGGTGTTGAACGCGGCTTACCAGAAGAACCGCGAAGGCTTGGAGACCATCCCCACCGAGGAGTTCGACCGTGTCTTCAAGACCAACCTGTACTCACTCATCTGGACGGCACAAGCAGCCATCCCACATCTCCGTCCGGGCGCCTCGGTCATTGTCACAGCGTCCATCCAGGCGTTTAATCCTTCCGCCCAGTTGATCGACTATGCCATGACCAAAGCGGCCCAAGTGGCCTTCACCAAGGCCATGGCCGAGGAACTTGGGCCCAAGGGAATCCGTGTCAACGCCGTGGCACCTGGTCCCATTTGGACCCCGCTGATTCCCGCCACCGAATGGCCGGACAAGCTGCCCACCTTTGGACAGGACACGCCGCTGGGCCGTGCCGGCCAGCCTGCTGAGCTGGCACCGGCCTACGTGTTGCTGGCATCAGACGAAGGATCCTACATTTCAGGGGCAGTCCTTCCCGTAACGGGTGGTAAGGGACTCTGATCACTGCCCGGCCGGTCTGTTGAAGTTCACGTGTAAGGGGAGAAAGAATGTTCGCTGTGTTGGTGATCGACATGCAGAACGCCTACTTCGAAGACCCTGCTCTGAAGGGGCGCCAGGAAGAAATTGTTGCTGCCTGCAACTCGTTGACCAGCAGCGCGCTCCAAACCGGGGCCAAAGTGCTCCTGATAGGAACTGTTCATGAACGGGACAAATCCACGTGGAGCCTGAACATGCTGGACGATGACCAGGGGTTCATCTTCAGGGGCAGTGAGCAGGCCGAGTTCGTTCCCGGCCTGCTCACTGAAGACTATCCACGGCTGATCAAGACCAGGGACAGCGCCTTTTTTGGCACAGATCTTGCAATGCGCTTGAGGAACTGGGACGTGGACACCGTCATTCTTGCCGGCATTTCGGCCCATAACTGCATCGCCCAAACGGCCGCAGATGCCTTCGCGCACAACATCAAAGTGATCTACGCAGCGGAGGCCATTGGAACGGAGAACGCGGAGGCCGCAGAGTCCGTACTCCGCGTCCTCACGCGTGAATACCGGCAGAACGTATTGCCCTTGGAAGAGATACGTCAGCTTCTGGGCTCAGCTCCTTCAGCCTAGTTCTTCCCTTTCAACGGGAATCCACAGCTGCCCGCGGCCATGCATGCCGCCCGGTTCCACTTGGACGCTGAGCATCTCCGGTCCCGGCGCCCATCTGTAAGGGTTTGCGGGAAACCACTCGGTAGCGGCGTCTGCCCACATACCTTGCAGGACTTCCGGGAACTTTCCCTCGGTTTCAAAGACAACCCACAGGCCAGCGGGGACCTCAAGGGACTCGAAACCTTCCGGCGCTGGTTTGGTGGAGGCTACTGCGTGCCAGTAGTCCAGTTCGCTTCCCTCGGTGCGTTGCTCATCGATGTTGTCAGTGACTGAGAGCGGGCCGGCCGGTTCCATGTCCGCAAGCTCCAGCAAGGACTTGGTGACCGCGGGGTCCACTCCGCGCTGGAAATCAATGATGGCTTGATTGGGTCCCTCATGGACCAACGGGACACGGGCTTTCAGGCCGATGAGGCGGAAAGCGGGTTGATCTTCAATGCGGTGCTTCATGTCGGTGTTTCCTTCGACTCGGAGGTGGAACCTCAATTGAGGTTGGGAATGGAGAACCGCCCCCGGTTGTCGTGCCTCAGAGGGGCTTAGCCCGTGCAGGGACCTGAACGCACGGGTGAATGCCTCAGCTGATCCGTATCCGTAGCGAACGGCAACGTCCAGCACTGTCCCGCCCTCCAGGATTTCCGCAGTGGCTGCCGTCAGGCGCCGCCTGCGGATGTAGTCAGAGATTGGCAGGCCGGCCAGGGAGGAAAACATCCGCCGGAAGTGGTACTCGGAGGTCAGGGCAGCGCGAGCCAAGACACCCACCTCGATCTCCGCAGTGAGGTCTTTCTCGATGAGCTCTATGGCCCGGTTCCACCCCTGCATCATGCCTCCCTCTTGCACCGTGTTCTCCCTTCTTTCCATCGACGCTACGCGGACCACCGCATGGATGCCCCAACAATCCATGCCCGAAAATATCAGGCCCGACAACGCAAGAACCCGGAGACTGCATCTGCAGTTCTCCGGGTTCTTGGCTGGATTCAGATGTTACGGTCGACTGGAGCCAGACGCTTCTTCATCCGGTTCGGAAGAGAAGGGCCGGTCCTCGGGAACGTCTTCCGTGTTCTTTTCGTCTAATTCGGCGTCTGCCGAAGGTACCGTCTTTTCGGCGTAGTCACCCTCGGTGTAGTCGCCTCCGGCGTCATCTTTCAGGGTTTCCGGAGACACTCCGGTGTCGCCGTAGTCGCCCTCGGAATACTGGCCTTCCAGTTCGTCGCCGTTGGCGTCGCGGTTCTCGTTATTAGCCATGGTGTGCCTTACGACCGGTGACCAGGCCGTAAATCAGCAGCACGATGATGGAGCCGCCGATGGCCAAGAGCCACGTGGTGAGAGAGAAGAACTCCTGGAGGCCCGTTCCGAAGATGAGTCCGCCGATCCAACCGCCCAGAAGAGCGCCGACGACGCCCAAAAGGAGGGTTACCAGCCAGCCGCCACCCTGGCGGCCGGGAAGAATAAGCTTAGCGATAGCGCCGGCCAAAAGACCGAGCAGAAGAAAACCAAAGAAACCCATTTTTGCTCCTACTTTCTTGTTGATGGAAATTCCATGAACGTGATGAAGCGAGTATGTTCATCGGGTGCCTGTTCCAAGGTGTAGGCACCGTAATGGGGCCTCGGGGGCCCTATGGAATGTGGGGGAGTGGAACTATTTATGCAACCCCGATGAATTTATGAAATGCAGCCAATAAAGCACTCCTGCCGATTGGGTCGGACTCAGTACTACACCAGCAACGCTAGCGGCTCCCGGGGCAAGTAGCAAGTAACCTGACTATTAGTTGATCCTTGCTTGCGAGCCCGGAATGCCGCGGATCCGCGGTCTAGTGGCCCTTGAGGGAGTCGCTGACTCCCTTGGCGGCGTCCTTGACTTTCTCGCCCGACTGCTTGACGTTTGCCTTCGATTGCTCGCCGACGCCCTGAGTCTGCAGGTCCCTGTCGCCAGTGGTTTCTCCGGTCTTTTCCTTGACCTTGCCGCCTGCTTCTTCGGCGGCATTACTGATCTTGTCACCCAGTCCCATGGTTTTCACTCCTCGGGTTTTGATGCGGTTACTTCCTGCGGATATCCGCTGGTTGGCATAACAGTTTAGTCGAATGTTTTATTTCGGCAAATCACTATTAACCGGCCCGCAATCAATGCGCAGGTGACACGGCATGCCCGGCAGGGATAGTGTCGAGGAATAACACCTCGGAAGGAGTGATTGCTGTGAAAGGCAAAGCATTGTTCGCCGTTGGCGTGGCTGTCGGCTACGTATGGGGATCGAAGTCCTGGCCGGAGGTGTACCGGCGGGTCCGCGGGGGCACTGAGAAGCTCTGGAAGAACCCTGAGGTTCAGGAGAACGTGCACCAGGCCACGGAGGCAGTCCAGGAGTCCGTGCCGGACATTGTGGACAACCTGTATGAGGCCGGCAAGAAGCTGCTGGAGAAGGCAGAAGCGATGTTCCCGGGCATTACCTCCCCGAAAGCGGGTCAGCAAACTGACTCCTCTTCCAGCAGCAAGCCCACCGTCACCACCGTGCCCACTATCAAGTCTGATGTGGTGTCCGATCCGGCCTTGGACGACGCCGCGGGAAGTGACTGGACAGGCGAGGGAGGCGCTGCTCCGGAAGGTCCGGCGACCAACACGCCACCCAAGGCCTAGAGTGTCCCGTCACTGAAGGCAGCGGCGTCTGGTGATTGCCGGCGTCGGGGTCTACTTGGCGCCTTCGAGCGCCGTCAGGATCGCTTGGCCCAGTTCCTTGGGCTTGCTGAACTGTGGCCAGTGACCCGTGGGGAGGTCGATGTAGTCGACGTCCCGGATCCTGGCGAGTTCCGCCGTGAACGGGTGCCCGGCATCCATCCACTCCTTGAGGAGCGACGACGGGAATTGGCAGGCGATGATCGTGGCCGGTACGTCGTAGCGCCGGACGTCGCTCAGGTGTTGCTGGTCGAAGGCAACGCCCCTGGGCTCCGGGATAGCGCGTGCCCGGAAGGCTTCCTTGAGGTCGTCAGTCAGGTCAACAAGGTCTTCGTCCTCGAATAATTCCCACGGCGGCAGCGGGACGTCGTCGCCGTCGTCGGGCAGTTCGTCATTGATGACCCCTCCCTCACCGAGTGGTCCGCTGTCAACGTAGATGGCACGGGCCACTCGGTCCGGGCGGGCATCTGCCACGCCATGGATGATGGCGCCGCCGCCTGAATGGCCCACCAGGATGACCTTGCCGTCGAGGGAGTCAACCTTCGCCACCACGGCGTCGATGTGGGTGCGAAGGCCGATGCCTTTGCGTGATGCGTCCACCGACTCCAGTCCCGGCAGCGTCAGCGGATGAACCGTGTGGCCGGCTGCTTCCAGCGGCGGCGTCACCTCCTCCCACGACGACGCGTCCAACCAGAAACCGGGTACAAGGATGATGTCCATGCCGGTACCCTACGGGAGCCCACCGACAGTTTGTAAGAGTCGCTAGCTTCCCTCCGCCAGGATCTTGGCGCGCGACTGAGGGGTACGGGCTTTTACTATCTGCAGGATGATGAGATAGCGCTCTGTCTTGCCCAGACGTTCAAAGGCTTCCTTGACGGCGTTGGCCCGTCTCACCCAACTAGGTAGCAGTTGAGGCCGTTTTGGGGGCTCAGAACGGCCTCAACTGCTACTCACTTGGGTTTAGGGAGGGGGTTGACGCAGGTCACGCTTCCGGTCCATAGTTATCGTATACGATTTCGTACTTGATAAATGTTCGATCAGGAGGAGGCGCCGTGACACTGGAGTTCCGGACCCAGGAAGTCAGCCAGGACATGCTGGCCCGGACGCGCAAGGTCATTGCCGTCCACATCAACTACCCCAGCCGCGCGGCGCAGCGCGGACGTACCCCCGGGCAGCCGTCGTATTTCCTGAAGCCGTCCTCGTCGCTGGCGCTCGGTTCTGCGGATGCTCCCGGCACGGTCGAACGCCCTGCTGGTTGTGAGTTGCTGGGCTATGAGGGCGAGATCGCGTTGGTGATCGGCAAGTCTGCCCGCCGCGTGGGATTGGATGATGCCTGGAGCCACGTCGAGTGGGTCACCGCGTCCAACGACCTCGGCGTCTACGACCTCCGCTATGCCGACAAGGGCTCCAACGTCCGGTCCAAGGGCGGCGACGGTTTCACTCCCGTTGGCCCGGCGCTGATTCCGGCCGACGCCGTCGATCCCACTCAGCTGCGGATCCGCACCTGGCACAACGGCGAGCTCGTCCAGGACGACACCACCGAGGACTTGCTCTTCCCCTTCGCCCAGCTCGTCGCGGACCTTTCCCAGCTGCTCACGCTCGAAGAGGGCGACATCATCCTCACCGGCACCCCGGCCGGCGCGTCCGTGGCCAAGCCGGGTGACGTCGTCGAGATTGAGGTCACCGGTGTTGAGTTCAGCAGTGGTCGTTTGGCCACCAAAGTCACGGAAGGTACGACGCCGTTCGCGGACTTTGGTGCCCTGCCCAAGACTGATGACACCCAGCGGGAAGAGGCGTACGGATCGCGCGAAGCCGCCGGACTGGCAGCTGCCGCGAGTGTGTTGACTCCTGAACTGAAGGCGAAGCTTGAGTCAGTTGCCACCGCCACTTTGTCTTCCCAGCTCCGTAAGCGCGGGCTGAACAACGTGAGCATCGACGGTCTTCAGGCCACCCGCCCGGACCGTAAAGTGGTGGGCCTGGCCCGGACCCTTCGGTATGTGCCCAACCGTGAGGATCTCTTCAAGACCCACGGCGGTGGGTTCAATGCCCAGAAGCGGGCCATCGATTCCGTGAACGAGGGCGAAATCCTGGTGATGGAAGCCCGCGGCGAGAAGGGCACCGGCACAGTGGGGGACATCCTCGCGCTGCGTGCCCAGGTCCGCGGAGCCGCTGCGATCATTACCGACGGCGGCGTCCGCGACTATTCGGCCGTGGCGGATCTGGAGATGCCCACTTACTTCGCCAACCCGCACCCGGCAGTCCTGGGACGCCGGCACATCCCGTGGGACACGGACATCACCATCGCCTGTGGCGGCGCGACCGTTCAGCCGGGCGACATCATCGTGGCCGACTCGGACGGCATCCTGGTGATCCCGCCAGCGATCGCCGAGGAACTGGTGGATGACTGTATTCAGCAGGAGAAGGAAGAGACGTTCATCTTCCAGATGGTCCAGGAAGGCAACAGCGTTGATGGGCTGTACCCGATGAACAAGGAATGGCAGGCGCGCTACACGGAATGGTCGGCCAGCCAAAGCACGGAAGGAGCCTCCGGTGACTGAAACCGCCGTCGGAAATACAGTCGTCGAAAGTGCCGCGGCCCAGAGCAAGTCTCAGCAGGCGTATGCTGCCGTGAAGGCACGCATCGTTGAAGGCGCCTACACGCCGGGTTACCGGTTGGTGCTCGCCAAGATCGCCGAGGACCTGGGCTTTAGCGTGGTCCCGGTCCGCGAAGCGATCCGCCGCCTGGAAGCCGAAGGGCTGGTGAAGTTCGAGCGGAACGTGGGCGCCACGGTGGCCGGCATCGACCCCACCGAGTACCTCTACACCATGCAGACCCTGAGCATCGTGGAAGGTGCGGCCACCGCCTTGTCCGCACCGCTGATCGACTCGGTCTCCATCGCCCGGGCCCGAGCGGTGAACGAGGAAATGCGGGAGTGCTTGGAGCACTTTGATCCCGTCCGCTTCACTGCGCTGAACCAGGACTTCCACAGCGTCCTGTTTGAACACTGCCCCAACCCGCACATTCTTGACCTCGTGCACCGGGGCTGGAACCGGCTGGCGTCGCTTCGATCGTCGACTTTCCGGTTCGTCCCCGGCCGCGCCCAGGAATCAGTGCGTGAGCACGAGGCCTTGCTGCAGCTTATTGAGGGCGCCGCGGACGCCGACACCATCGAAAAGACAGCCCGCCAACACCGCGCCGCCACGCTGGACGCGTACCTGGCCCAAGCCAAGCAATAACTACCAACCACTGATCGCTAGTTAGGACTTCAACGATGACGACCTCAGTAGAGACCGCCAAGCACTACATCCCCGAGAACCTGCCGTCCCACATCCAGCACTACATCAACGGCGAGTTCGTCGACTCCATTTCAGGTAAGACCTTCAACGTCCTGGAACCGGTATCCAACGGCAACTACGCCACCGCTGCGGCCGGTCAGAAGGAAGACATCGACCTCGCCGTCGCCGCTGCCCGCGAAGCATTCGTCAATGGTCCGTGGCCGAAGATGAAGCCGCGCGAACGCGCCCGGGTGCTGAACAAGATCGCCGATGCAGTTGAGGCGCAGGAAGCCCGGCTCGCTGAGCTCGAAACTTTCGACACCGGCCTGCCGATCACCCAGGCCAAGGGCCAGGCCCTCCGCGCTGCCGAGAACTTCCGCTTCTTTGCAGACTTGATCGTTGCCCAATTCGACGACGCCATGAAGGTCCCGGGTTCGCAGATCAATTACGTGAACCGCAAGCCAATCGGCGTCGCAGGCCTCATCACCCCGTGGAACACCCCGTTCATGCTGGAGTCCTGGAAGCTCGCCCCGGCTTTGGCCACCGGTAACACCGTGGTCCTGAAGCCGGCCGAGTTCACACCGTTGTCCGCGTCTCTCTGGGCGCAGATCTTCAAGGACGCCGGCCTGCCCGACGGAGTGTTCAACCTGGTCAATGGCCTGGGCGAAGAAGCTGGCGACGCCCTGGTGAAGCACCCGGACGTGCCGCTGATCTCCTTCACCGGAGAGACCACCACGGGCCAGACCATCTTCCGCAACGCGGCAGCCAACCTCAAGGGCCTGTCCATGGAGCTTGGCGGCAAGTCCCCGTGCGTCGTGTTCGCCGACGCCGATTTGGACGCCGCGATTGATTCGGCACTGTTCGGGGTGTTCTCGCTCAACGGCGAACGCTGCACGGCCGGCTCCCGCATCCTGGTGGAGCGGGCCATCTACGACGAATTCTGCGAAAAGTACGCCGCCCGGGCCAAGAACATCGTGGTGGGCGATCCCCACGATCCCAAGACCCAAGTCGGCGCGCTGGTTCACCCGGAGCACTACGACAAGGTGGCATCGTACGTGGAGATCGGCAAGTCTGAAGGCCGTCTCCTGGCCGGCGGCGGCCGACCCGAGCACCTGCCCGAAGGCAACTACATCGCACCCACGGTGTTTGCCGACGTCGCACCTGACGCACGGATCTTCCAGGAGGAAATCTTCGGTCCCGTCGTGGCCATCACGCCCTTCGAGAACGACGACGAAGCCCTCGCCTTGGCCAACAACACCAAGTACGGCCTGGCGGCCTACATCTGGACGCAGAACCTGACCCGGGCCCACAACTTCTCCCAGAACGTCGAGGCCGGCATGGTGTGGCTCAACAGCCACAACGTCCGCGACCTCCGCACCCCGTTCGGTGGGGTCAAGGCCTCAGGCCTGGGCCATGAGGGCGGCTACCGTTCCATCGATTTCTACACCGACCAGCAGGCCGTTCACATCACCCTCGGCTCTGTTCATACCCCCAAATTCGGCAGCATCGACGCTTCTGCTGCCAACGAGGGCTAAACAGACTCCCCACCGACCCCTTTCAACGAAGAGAGAATCCCATGAGCAACCCCTTCACCGGCCCCATCCCCACCCCGACCGTTCCGGCACCGGACATCGTCCGCTGCGCCTACCTCGAACTCGTGGTCACTGACCTGGCCAAATCCCGTGCGTTCTACGTGGACCTCCTGGGCCTGCACGTCACCGAAGAAGACGAGAACACCATCTACCTGCGCTCCTTCGAGGAGTTCATCCACCACAACCTGGTCCTCCGCAAGGGACCGGTCGCCGCAGCCGCAGCCTTCGCCTACCGGGTGAAGTCCCCGGCCGAAGTAGACGCAGCCGAGGCCTACTACCGCGAACTCGGCTGCCGGGTGGAGCGACGCAAGGAAGGCTTCACCAAGGGCGTGGGCGACTCCGTCCGCGTGGAGGATCCGCTGGGCTTCCCCTACGAGTTCTTCTACGACGTAGAGCACGTCGAGCGCCTGACCCAGCGCTACGACCTCTACTCCGCCGGTGAACTGGTCCGCCTGGACCACTTCAACCAGGTGACCCCGGACGTCCCGCGCGGCCGCAAATACCTCGAAGACCTCGGCTTCCGCGTCTCCGAAGACATCAAGGATTCCGACGGCGTCACGTACGCCGCGTGGATGCACCGCAAGCAGACCGTGCACGACACCGCCCTGACCGGCGGCAACGGACCCCGCCTGCACCACATCGCCTTCTCCACCCACGAGAAACACAACATCATCCAGATCTGCGACAAAATGGGTGCCCTGCGCATTTCCGACCGCATTGAACGCGGCCCCGGACGGCACGGTGTCTCCAACGCGTTCTACCTCTACATCCTGGACCCGGACGGCCACCGCGTGGAGATCTACACCCAGGACTACTACACCGGCGACCCGGACAACCCCACCGTCACCTGGGACGTCCACGACAACCAACGCCGCGACTGGTGGGGCAACCCCGTGGTCCCGTCCTGGTACACCGAAGCCTCCCTGGTCCTGGACCTCGACGGCAACCCGCAACCAATCATTGAACGCGAAGACAAATCCGAAATGGCCGTCACCGTCGGCGCCGACGGCTTCTCCTACACCCGCCCCGACAACACCACCGGCGAGACCGCCGAAGGCTTCAAACTGGGAGCACAGGTCTAAAACCATGCTGGACGCGAAGACGATCGAAGCCATAGCCGACGAATTGCTCGAGGCCGGACGAAACCGCAAGCCGGTACCCCGCCTCACCGCCCGCTTCCCGGACATGACGGTGGAGGACTCTTACGCCGTGCAGCAGTTGTGGAGACAGCGGAACGAGGAAGCCGGGCGCTCGTTGGTGGGGCGGAAGATCGGCCTCACGTCCAAGGCCATGCAGGCTGCCACGGGCATCACTGAGCCGGACTACGGTGCCATTTTCGATGACATGGTCCTCGAAACGGGCTGCTCCGTGGAGTGGGACAAGTACACCCATCCCCGGGTGGAGGTGGAGCTGGCATTCGTGCTTAAATCAGGTCTCAAGGGGCCAGGCTGCACCATTTTCGACGTCCTCAACGCTACCGACTACGTGGTTCCGGCCCTCGAAATCCTGGACTCCCGGATTGAAATGGAGGGCCGGACCATCGTGGACACCATCTCGGACAACGCCGCGATGGGTGCCATGGTGGTAGGTGGCCGCCCGGTGCGTCCGGACGCCGTCGACCTCCGCTGGGTGTCCGCCATTCTGTACAAAAACCAGACCGTCGAGGAGACCGGAGTGGCCGCCGGAGTGCTCGACCACCCAGCCAACGGAGTCCATTGGCTGGCGAACAAAATCGCTGCACACGGAGACTCAATGAAAGCTGGAGATATCATCCTCGCGGGCTCGTTTACACGCCCCTTATGGGTGTACAAAGGTGATACCGTGCACGCGGACTACGGACCGTTGGGAGTCGTGACATGCAACTTCGACTAAGCCCCACCTTCTACTCGGCCCTTTCTGATGCTGGCCGACCGCTGGCCGGAATGTGGGTGTGTTCCGGTAGTCCGCTGGTGGCCGAGATCTGTGCCGGCTCGGGTTTGGACTGGCTGCTGATCGATGCCGAGCACAGCCCCAACGGGTTGGAATCCATTGTGGCGCAGCTTCATGCGGTCAGCGGCTATCCGCTCCAGGTCATGGTTCGGCCTCCCGTGAACGACACCGTGGTCATCAAGCAGTATTTGGACCTCGGCGTGCAGAACCTGCTGATTCCCATGGTGAACTCGGCCTTCGAAGCCGCTGCCGCCGTAGCCGCTGTTCGTTATCCACCGCATGGTGTCCGCGGAGTTGGTTCGGCACTGGCCCGGGCATCGCGCTGGAACCGTGTCCCGGACTACCTGGCTGTGGCTTCCGAATCGATCAGCCTCACCGTCCAGATCGAGTCCGAGGCCGCGGCGTCCGCCGTTGAGGAGATCCTTGCCGTCGACGGCGTTGACGGCATCTTCCTGGGCCCCTCTGACCTCGCGGCTTCCATGGGCCTGCTGGGACAGCAGGAGAATCCCTTGGTGAGGGCCGTCGTCGAGCACTGCCTGGCAGCCGCGAAGGCCGCCGGGAAACCGGCTGGCGTGAACGCCTTCAATGAGGCAACTGCCCGCGCATATCTCGACGCCGGTGCCTCCTTTGTGCTGGTAGGCGCCGATGTCGCTGTGCTGGCCCGTGCTTCGGAGGGCTTCGCGACAACGTTCATTCCAGTGTCTGAAACAGCAGAGCGTGAAAGCTACTGAGCCTGCTGCGGCGCTAGCTGGACGTTGACTTCTTGCGGGCCATGTACCACTCCGTGAATTCCCGCGCCCGGCCGTCCTCCGCGAACCGGATAACCCAGAGGTTGTCATACGTGGGCTCGCCGTTCAGGTACGTGGTGAGACCTTGGACGAAGGCGGTGTCACCATCCTGGCCCAGGAGCGTCCATTCGAAAGTCCAGTCCTCGGGCTTGTCGCCGGCGTCTGCCCAGGCTTTGACGATCTCGTCGTGTCCGTTCCATTGTTTTTCAGTGTTCGGCCGATCGGAATAGAGTGCATCTTCGGTAAACAGGGCGCGGATATCTTCGGGCTCATTCGAGTTCCACGCACGTACGTACTGATCCATCCAAGAGTTCACGTCGTTGGTCATTTATCCGTTCTACCCTGCCGCTCGGGCGGGTTCAACGGTAGTTCGCAGGGTTTGCCCAAAGTTCCTGTCTGGTTGGCGGGCTGGTTACACGCCGCCAACCTGCAGGAATGCGCGACGCCGGGTGGTTCAGTCCTCGTCCAGGGTTTCCGTGAGGTGGTGCGTGGGAATGCGGTCGCGATCGTACGTGATCTCCGTGTAACCGTGCGGCTGGGGGCGGCCGTCTGCGCCGAGGTTAACGAAGACGATTTCCTCGATGGTAAGGATCGCCTCCCGGGTGATCATATTGCGGACCTCGGCCCGCATGGTCAGGGACGTCCGTCCGAAGCGCTTCGCCGTCAGGCCCATTTCCACGAGGTCGCCCTGGACGGCCGAGCTCACAAAATTGATCTCGGAGATGTACTTGGTGACGGCGCGACCGTTGCCCAATTGGAGGATGGCATAGATCGCGGCCTCTTCATCGATCCACTTCAGCAGGCTGCCACCAAAGAGTGTGCCGTTGGCGTTAAGGTCCTCGGGCCGCACCCATTTGCGGGTACGAAAGGTGATGTCTGCTTTTTCCATAATCCGAGATTATCGAACCGGCGCAACCTTCGCTGGATATTGCACCAGTGACCTAGGCCATCGCTGTGTGCGAGGCGCTGTGAGAGTCGATCCGCTTGGAATAGCAATACGATTCACTGGCACCGATGTACGGGCCGAAATTTGGTACGGCGGCAAAGCCCGCACTTTCATAGAAACTCCGTCCATCCGACTGGGCCGACCCTGCCTCAGCTGCGATCACGCTGAATCCATGGGAATGAGCCTGCGCCTCGAGCGCTGCGAGGATGGAACTCGCCACTCCCGAACCCCGGGCGTAGGGGACCACGTAAAGCCGCTTGATCTCGGCGGTCTTCTCATCCAACATTCTTAGGCCGCCGCAGCCGAGAGGTTGGCCGGAGCACTTCTCGTAGGCCACAACAAACACGGCAGTGTCGGCCTCGGAGGGCGGGGGACCGGGCTCGTGATCCTTGGTTCCGAACCTCGCATCGAGTTCCGCCTGCTGTGCGGCGCGGAGGTCTGCGCCCACGGGGTTCGCCCAAGTTACCTGCCGGATGTTGAGCCGTGGGTTGGTCTGCATCTTGCCTCATTTCGCCGGGTTTCGGGGAGGTGTTTATGCGTCTTAAGTCTAGGGAACTGTGGTTACCGCGGTGTTTCCTGCGCGTAAGCGTCGGGAGAAATGCAGGCCTTCTCCCGTTGTGAGGCCTGCTCTGCGCCCTCCCGAGTAGGTTTGGGACGCAAAGCGGACCCCGCAACTTCCCTGAATCGCGCAACGTCCCTGAATCGCGCAATGTCCCTGAAGGAGCCAAACGGATCAGGGCTGAAGGGCCTCGCCCGTGGGGTCCTCGGCGGTTTGGTCTGCCAGCGCCATGCCTCCAACCGGGATCTGGTCCCAATGCAGCATCCGCCATCCGCCTTCGGGGTCGCCTTCCAAAGCCACGATCCCGGTGTTAGGGAGTTGATGGGTTTCGGCGAACACCGTATCTATGTCCGCTGCCCTGCGTCCTGCCCAGCAGCGGATTGCGGCACCGTGGCTCACGATGGCTGCTGTGGAGTGTCCAGCTTCGGCAACTTCCCGTACCGAAGCATCAAACCTGGTGAAGAAGTCGTGCCCGCTGAACGCTCCGGGCATGCGCACATCCAAGTCACCGTCTGTCCAGGCGAAGACTGTACTCATGTAGCGAAGGTGGGATTCGTGGTCGGTCTTCTTCTCCAGCGCCCCGGCCTCAATTTCATGGACGCCGTCCAGAATTGTCGGCTCCAATGCGGTGGCCTTCGCCAGAGGCGCGGCGGTCTTGTGGGTGCGCAGTAACGTCGAGGTGTAAAGGGCTTCAATGGCTTCGTCAGCCAAGGCTTCAGGCAGTGCGGCCGCTTGTCGTTCGCCGAGCTCGGTGAGCCCCGGCCCCGGGAAAGCTGTGTCCAACTGGCCTGCGACGTTGCCGGGTGTCTGTCCGTGCCTGATCAACAGGAGCTTCATGCGTGCTCCGCTCCTTACGTTGGTAACTGTTCCGGGATTCTGGGTGAGGGAACGCGAGTCTGTGCACCAGCTTAAACGCCGACGGCGGACCGAGGCACCCAACCCCGGCCCGCCGTCGTCGAGCGTTCTGCATTACTGCAAGTGGTCCTTACCGCAGGTGGTCCACCAGTTTGTCAGCGATGCCCGTGTACTTACCCGGGGTCAGGGCAAGCAGGCGTGCCTCGGCGTCGGAGGAGAGGCCCAGACCCTGAACGAATTCCTGCATGCGGGCGCCGTCCACGCGCTGGCCGCGGGTCAGGTCCTTGAGGCGTTCGTAAGGGTTTTCCATGCCTTCGACGCCGGCGATGGCTTCGGCGCGCATGACCATCTGGATGGCTTCACCCAGGACTTCCCAGTTGGTGTTGAGGTCGCCGGCGAGGACTTCCTCTGCGACGTCCAGGGCCTTCAGACCCTTGGCTACGTTGGAGATCGCGAGCAGCGAGTGGCCGAAGGCAACGCCGATGTTCCGCTGTGAGGAGGAGTCCGTGAGGTCGCGCTGCCAGCGGGAGGTAACAAGTGTGGCGCCCAGTGTGTCCAGGAGGCCGTTGGAAATTTCCAGGTTGGCTTCGGCGTTCTCGAAGCGGATCGGGTTGACCTTGTGCGGCATCGTGGAGGAGCCCGTTGCCCCGGCAACCGGGATCTGGCGGAAGTAACCGATGGAGATGTAGCTCCAGATGTCCGTGCAGACGTTGTGCAGGATGCGGTTGAAGCGTGCGATGTCAGCGTAAAGCTCCGCCTGCCAGTCGTGGCTTTCGATCTGCGTGGTGAGCGGGTTCCAGGTAAGGCCCAAGCCTTCCACGAACGTCTTGGCGACAGCTTCCCAGTCAGCACTCGGAACTGAAGCGACGTGCGCCGCGTAGGTGCCGGTGGCGCCGTTGATCTTGCCCAGGTACTCAGTCTTTGCAATGCGCGCCAGCTGCCGGTTCAAGCGGTGAGCGATGACAGCAAGCTCCTTGCCCAGCGTGGTGGGCGTTGCAGGCTGTCCGTGGGTGCGGGACAGCATGGGCACGGAGCGGTTTGCTTCGGCCATGGCTTCGATCTGCTTCACGAGGGCGGTGGCGTTGGGCAGCCACACGTTCTCCACCGCGCCCTTGATACCCACAGCGTAGGAGAGGTTGTTGATGTCCTCGGACGTGCATCCGAAATGCACCATGGCGGTGAGGTTCTCGATGCCAATGGCCGGCAGCCGGCGGCCGATGTAGTACTCAACAGCCTTGACGTCGTGGACGGTGACGGCTTCGATCTCCGCGAGCTCATTGACCGAGGCGGCATCGAAGTCGTTAACGATGGCACGCAGCTGGGCCACCTGCTCGTCGGACAGCGGCTCCGCGCCGGGCAACACGGACTGGCTGGTCAGGTGGATGAGCCATTCAACTTCGACGTGAACGCGATCGCGGTTAAGCGCGGCCTCTGACAAGTAGTCAACGAGGGGCGCGACGGCGGCACGGTAGCGGCCGTCAAGGGCGCCAAGGGCGAGGGGTTCGGAAGCGAGGGACACGCGGGTGGATTCAGCCATGTCGCCTATTCTTTCATGCTCGACGTAGGGGTCGGGAGCCGATGACGAGCCTATGTGGACGGCTAATCAGGTTATCCACATAGCCGACGGCGGCACTTCCGTTGGGTTCGGCCGCTGCGTAGCGTCGACTCTACCGATCAGCAGAACAATCAACGGAGTACACAGACAATGAGCGTCGGCTTGATGCCTGCACCCAACCTGCCCACTTTTGATCCCTTGGAGTGTGCCTCCCGAAGCCACGAAGTCCAAAGGCTCGCTTGGCGGATGCAAGCGTGCGTAGACCAAGTGGACTTGGTTCTCACGTCCCTACGGAGAGCGCAGGTGGATGACTGGCTTTCTCCCGCGGGACGGGCTTACCGGACCACCCTTGCTCTGCATGCTTCAGCGCTGATGCGTGCACGTGAGTCGGTGGAAGCCTCCGTTGCCATCGTTCTTCGACATTCTCAAAACGTCTCCGTCTCCGGCGAACGGGGTCCGTAATGGCAGATGCGGCTCCCGCCGGGGCCGGCTCAGCACCGCAAACCTCTCGCCCCGTCAGTGACGGGATCCTCAGTATCAGGGGAGGGGTGGGAGGAATGTCTTTTCAGCTTGAGGAGCTCCTGAGGGGTGCGGGCAAGCTGGACGACTTGGTCCAACAGCTCGTGGACATCGAAGAGGAAGCGCGTCGGGTTCAAGACTGCCTGGAACCCTTTCTCTACGATTCCTATGACACCGGCTGTAACGCCATCAACGCTGTGGCCGAAAGCCGGAAGGAAGTGGGAAGGGTTCGTCAGGAATTGTTAGAGGTCAGTGGAAGCGTGCGGGCCAGCCATAGGGATTACGTGGAAGCGGAGGCCAAGAACGCCCTCCCGCGACTCCCGACCTTTGACGAGATGAAATTGGCCTGGCCGCCGACGCGGGACATGAGCAATTACTTGGCGGGTGCAGTTTTTCCTTATTGGACGAGTTCAGGGGGCGTCGCTCGCGGCGTCCTTGAATCGCCTCTCCGTCCGGACCTGCGGCCAAGACCCGTGAGTGTTGAAAGAGTGGACGAATCGGTGGCGGACGTGGATCCGTCCATGGCGGAAAGCCTCCGTCGTCTCGAGAGGCTCCACGCCCGCAACAGCGGAGAAATTGAAGTGATTCGCTTTGACAACAACGGCTCTGCTTCATGGATGGTGCTGATCCCTGGAACCCAGCCTGATTCACCCCCTACCAATCCTTTCGACATTCAAGGAATTGGCGAAGCACTGGGTTACGGCTCCGAAGAAGTTGTCCCGGCTGTTGGCGCGGCACTCCGTGAAGCCGGGGCTGAGGCGGGCGATCAAGTAGTGGCAGTGGGACACAGCCAGGGAGGTATCCACGCCATGAACCTCAGCCGGGACAAGGCGTTTCTCAGCGAATTCGATCTCAAGTATGTGCTGACGGCCGGGGCGCCCGTCGGCAGCATCTCGGCTGAGCCCGGCATCAATTCGCTCCATCTGGAACACGTCCAAGACTGGGTTCCAGGAACAGACGGCCGAGTCAACGCCGATAATAGGGACAGGGTGACGGTCACACTGACCAATGAGGTCAAGACACCCGAAGGGGAAGATCCGGGCATCGGCCCCGGGCACGATCAGGAAAACTACGCTGCCGGAGCGGAACTGGTTGAAGCAAGCCGTGACGAGTCACTCGCAGCATCGACTGCCGCATTTGCGGGTGTTGTCGGGGCTGGCGGGGTTGCCAAGGTGACGCGGTTCAAGCTGGAAAGAGCGCCGATGCAGGTTCAAGCATCGGTGATCCGTCCCGCGGCGCCACCGCCTTCCGGATACGAGGGCTGGAGCCGGAACAAGGTAAGGCCCTGAAGAAGGAGGCGACGAGCGCCAAGGGGTGCTAGCGCTTCCTGGCCCCCGGAATCAGGCCCGCCACCATGGAGATGATGCTGATGATGATCGACGCCAGGATGGCTGTCCAGAAGAAGGAATCGATAGTGAGGTGCACGGGCGTGAAGGTGCTTAGCCAAGCCGTCAGATACAGCATTGCTGCGTTGATCACGATGGTGAACAAGCCAAGCGTCAGGATGGTCACAGGGAGGGACAACAGCCTGACCAGCGGACGGACAAAGGCGTTCACCACTCCAAAGATCAGGCCGATGAACAGATACGCCAGAATGATGCCGGCGGTGTCTGCCCCCTGCGTCAGTCCTGCGTTGGCTGCGGCCGACTCTGTGGCACTTGTGGAGATGTCCATGCCTTGCAGGAGCCAGGTTGCAACCCACAGGGCAAGCCCGTTGATCAGGACACGAATGATGAATGAACCCATTGACCCATGCTTTCACACGCGCCTGTTAAAGAGCTCGGCGTCAGCCGTGGATCGGCAAGTAGGCTTGAAGCCATGACTACTACTGACAACGTACCGGAGGGCGTACTCCCTCGTCCGGTCGTAGACAGGCTCCCCAAGTATGCGGCTGGAAAACCCCCTGCTGCGATTGAGGGGCTTACCAGCTACAAATTGTCGTCCAACGAAAATCCTCTGCCTCCGATTCCTGCAGTGTTGCAGGCAATTGCGGACCAGACCGACATCAATCGATACCCGGATCCCCTGGCCACAAAGCTACGGAACGCTTTGGCCGGCTTCTTGGATGTTCCCGCTGACGATGTCGTCACCGGCGCCGGAAGCCTTGGGGCACTGAACCAGATCTTGGCCACGTTCGCCGGCCAGAATGATGACGGCAAGCAGGACGAAGTGATTTACGCCTGGCGTTCTTTCGAGGCCTACCCCATATGCGTGGGGCTCGCAGGGGCAGCCAGTGTGCAAATCCCCCTGCTGTCAGACGGACGCCACGACCTCGAGACCATGGCTGCCGCGGTCACCGTACGCACCAAAGTGATTCTCCTGTGCACGCCCAATAACCCCACCGGGCCGATCCTCACTGCTGAGGAAACGGAACGGTTCCTCCAAGCCGTGCCGCCCAATGTTGTGGTGGTCATCGATGAGGCCTACCAGGAATTCGTGCGGGATGCGGAGGCTGTGGACGGCATCAAGCTCTACAGCAAATACCCCAATGTGGTGGTGCTCAGGACTTTCTCGAAAGCCCACGGCCTGGCTGGCCTGCGCGTTGGCTACAGTGTCTCCGGTCCTTTGCTTACCCAACATCTCCGGGTGACAGCCACTCCTTTTGCCGTTTCCCAAATTGCAGAACGTGCCGCTGTTACTTCACTCGAGAATTTCGATCAGGTTGTGGAAAGGGTACAAAGCCTGGTGGATGAACGGGATCGAGTGACGGCCGGCCTGAGAGGACTGGGCTGGTTCGTTCCCGAGGCTCAAGGCAACTTCGTTTGGTTGAATCTCGGGCAGCACAGCGGGGATTTTGCTGCTTTGGCGGCAGAGCAGGCCCTGTCTGTTCGTGCCTTTGGGAATGAAGGTGTTCGGGTGAGCATCGGCGAGGTGGAAGCCAACACCCGGTTCTTGGATCTCTGTGCAGGTTATACAAAGGCTCCGCAAGGTTCCTAGCGGTTAACAAATGCGCCATCGCTACTTACTGCCGATAAAGTAAGGGACGAAAGCCAAAACATATGCCCGTTCCGGAATGCATTCCGGAACGGGCATATATCCCAGCGACAGACATTGCCCGGCGCCTCGCCACGGCAAGCAAGGAGACGGAATGGGCTCGACACAACTGCCCCCCGGGACGGAAGAAAGTCTCGCGGCAACCACCGCGGCAGCAGCCGCACCAGGCGAACCAGTGGAAATGGTGCAGTTGCTCGGGCCCGACGGGAAACTCGGATCCGATCCTGTTTTTTCGGACTACGCCAAGCGGATCGATCCGGAAAAGCTCCGTGTTTTCTACACGGACATGGCGAGGATCCGTCGCTTTGACCAGGAGGCCACCGCACTGCAGCGCCAAGGCGAGCTTGCCTTGTGGGTGCCGCTGACTGGCCAGGAGGCCGCACAGATTGGTTCGGGCCACGCGAGCCAGTCCCAGGACTACATCTTCCCCACCTACCGCGAACACGGCGTTGCGCTGGTCCGCAATGTAGACCTCTCCGAGCTGCTCAAGCAGTTCCGCGGCGTGTCCAACGGCGGCTGGGATCCGCGGGAGAACAATTTCCACCTCTATACATTGGTGCTCGCGGCCCAGACGCTTCACGCTGTTGGCTATGCCATGGGCATCCAAAGGGACCAGAAGTTCGCAGCGGCCTCAGACTCCACCGACCCCAAGGCTGCAGTCATCGCTTACTTCGGTGACGGCGCCAGCTCCGAAGGCGACGTCCATGAGTCGATGGTCTTTGCGGCGTCGTACAACGCCCCGGTTGTTTTCTTCTGCCAGAACAACCACTGGGCTATTTCCGTGCCTACTGAAGTCCAGACGAAGGTTCCACTGGCTAACCGCGCCAAAGGCTATGGTTTCCCGGGACTCCGGGTGGACGGCAACGATGTCATCGCCGTCCATGCCGTCACTGAATGGGCACTCGAGCATGCTCGTGAGGGCCGGGGCCCTGTGCTCATTGAGGCCTACACCTACCGGGTGGGCGCACACACCACTGCCGACGACCCCACCAAGTATCGGGAATCCGCCGAAGAAGCTGCATGGCGTGAGAAAGATCCGTTGGACCGCCTGGAGAAGTACCTACGCGCCGAAGGGCTGGCGGATGAAGCTTTCTTCGACCAGGTCAAGGCCGACGGCGATGAGCTCGCCAAGTACGTCCGCAGCACAACGCATGGCCTTGAGGTCCCGGATATCCGCGAAGCCTTTGCCAGTGTCTACGCCGAACAACACCCGCTGATCGCGGAGGAACTGGCCTGGTTCGAGGAATACTCTGCCGGCTTCGAGAGCGACCAGGAGGCTGCTAACTGATGGCAACAATGACCATTGCGAAGGCCATCAATGAGGGTCTGCGGGCATCGCTGACGAACAACCCCAAGTCCTTGCTGATGGGCGAGGACATCGGACATCTGGGCGGTGTTTACCGCGTCACGGACGGGCTCATCAAGGAGTTCGGCGACGAACGCGTCGTGGACACCCCCTTGGCTGAGTCCGGCATCGTCGGAACCGCCATAGGCCTGGCGCTTCGCGGATACTCACCAGTGTGCGAAATCCAGTTCGACGGCTTCGTTTACCCTGCCTTCAACCAGATCACCACCCAGCTGGCCAAAATCCACTCCCGCAGCCTCGGCAAGCTCACCGTTCCCGTGGTCATTCGCATTCCGTACGGCGGCGGCATCGGGTCCATCGAGCATCACTCAGAGTCGCCCGAAGCGCTGTTCGCCCACACTGCGGGCCTGCGCATCATCTCCCCTTCCAACGCCCATGACGCCTACTGGATGATCCAAAAGGCCATCGAGTGCCAGGACCCTGTCATCTTCTTCGAACCCAAGCGCCGTTACTGGCTAAAGGGTGAAGTGGACGTCGAGAATGCAGGTCTTTCCGAGGACCCCTTCAAAGCGCACGTTGTCCGTGAAGGAACGGACGCCACCATCGTGGCCTATGGCCCGCTGGTGCCGGTTGCATTGGCGGCCGCCAATGCTGCCACTGAGGACGGACGGAGCGTTGAAGTCATCGACCTCCGTTCCATCTCGCCTTTGGACTTTGACACTGTGGAAGCATCGGTCAAGAAGACGGGCCGCCTGATCGTAGCCCATGAAGCCCCCACCTTTGGTGGCATCGGCGGCGAGATCGCCGCGCGCATCAGCGAGCGGGCATTCCTGCATTTGGAGGCACCCGTCATTCGCGTTGGCGGGTTCCATATGCCGTACCCCGTGGCCAAGGTGGAAGAGGACTACTTGCCGGACATCGACAAGATCCTTGAGGCGCTCGACCGCTCCTTGTCCTACTAAACCGTCCTACTAACCGCCCTGATCCAGCCCGGCTTCGCTTCCGGGTGACCGGAAATCGAGGACCACTGTGACTGTAAAGAAATTCAATCTGCCTGACGTTGGCGAAGGCCTGACCGAGGCCGAGGTAGTGGCTTGGAAGGTCAAGCCCGGTGACGTCGTAGCCATCAACGACGTCTTGTGCGAGATCGAGACCGCCAAGTCCCTCGTCGAGCTCCCTTCGCCTTTTGCGGGCACTGTCACGGAGCTGTTGGTTGAGGAAGGCATCACGGTTGAAGTCGGCACGGCGATCATCGCTGTTTCGGAAGGCCAGGAAGGTGATGCAGCGCCGGTGACGCCTGCGGCCCCGGAGGTACCCGCCGTCGAGATGCCCCTTTATGGCAAGCTTCCTGCCGACGACGACACTGACGACAACCGCCCGTCCGGCGGTCCGCTGGTGGGTTCAGGGCCCAAGGCCGACGCCGTGAAGCGTCGTGCACGCAAACGCCCGTCCGGTGCCGTGGTTGAGGCAGCTGCAGTCGCCGAGAACGCCGAAGGTACCGTTCAGGACCACCAAGCGGTGGTGGAAGCCAAAGCAGCCGAATCGCCGGTTTCACACCGGACGACGCAGTCCGTCACGCCGGGACCCCAAGCGCTGCAGGCGGCGGCTTCCCGCGGTGCAGCCATCAGCGGAACCATTAGTGGCCTGGTCAACAAGGTCCTGGCCAAGCCTCCCGTCCGCAAGTTTGCCCGCGATCTGGGCATCGATCTCGCTGACGTCGTGGCTACTGGGGAACGCGGTGAAGTGACCCGCGAGGATCTGGTGAGCTACCAAGCCCAGCGCGACGCCGAGCATGACCAAGCGGATAGTTTCTGGGGTGCCTCGAAGAAGCCGCAGGATCAGCGAGTGGAACGGATGCCCGTCAAGGGGGTTCGTAAGGCGACCGCCAAGGCCATGGTTGATTCAGCTTTCTCGGCTCCCCACGTCAGTATTTTCGTCGACGTGGACGCCAGCCGCACCATGGAGTTTGTCAAGCGGCTAAAGGTCTCCCGCGACTTTGAAGGCATTAAGGTCTCACCGCTGCTCATCCTTGCAAAGGCAGTGATCTGGGCCGCCGCCCGGAACCCCAGCGTCAACGCAACCTGGGTGGACGACGCTGACGGTAAGGGTGGCGCGGAGATCCTGGTGAAGCACTACATGAACCTTGGCATCGCGGCCGCAACTCCGCGCGGCCTCATGGTGCCCAACATCAAGGACGCCCAGGACCTTTCACTCAAGGAACTGGCCCTTGCGCTCAACGAGTTGGCAACCAAGGCACGGGCAGGGAAGACGCAGCCGGCTGAGATGCAGGGTGGAAGCCTGACCATCACCAACATCGGCGCGCTCGGCATTGATACCGGAACTCCTATTATCAACCCGGGTGAAGTAGCCATCCTTGCCTTCGGAACCATTAAGCAGAAGCCGTGGGTCCTGGACGGCGAAGTCATTCCGCGCTGGATTACAACACTCGGTGGTTCCTTCGACCACCGCGTGGTGGACGGGGATTTGTCCGCGCGCTTCATGGCGGACGTCGCATCCATTCTCGAAGAACCGGCGCTGCTGCTTGACTGACGAGCAAGCCGACACAAGCGCTGGCTCTGGCACGGAGACGATAACTGAGGAATCAGGTCATGTGCCCCCTCAGTTGTTGACGGGACCATGGCGCACGGTTGCCCGGGTGCTTACGGAAGTTTTCCAGCCACCCGTTGTTGTTCTGGTCCTCCTGCTGACTAGCCCTGCCATTGAACCCGGGTTCCCGGGGACCATGTGGTTCGGGTTTATCGCGGCCATGTTCGTCTGTGTCCTGCCGCTGGCCTACGTGCTGGTGATGGTGAAGCTGGGCAGGATCACTGATCATCATGTCAGCGACCGACGCCAGCGGCCCGCGTTGCTTCTGATGACGCTGGGCTCAGTGCTGGTTGGTTTGCTCATGCTGCATCTGCTCAGTGGTCCGGTGAGCGTTACGGTGATGGTCATCGCGCTCATCGGAGGAATCGGGGTACTGGCCGTAGTCAGTGCGTTCTGGAAAATGAGCGGGCATGCGTCGGCTCTTGCGGCGGCCTCCGTTATTTCCGTGATGATGTTCGGACCGGAGTGGCTTCCCTTGTTGCTCCTCGTTCCGGCGGTTGGCTGGTCGCGATTGGTATTGCGCGCCCACACCCTTGCTCAGGTTATTGCAGGTTCGCTATTTGGAGGCCTTGTGATCGCAGGCCTATGGTGGCTGCTGCGGGTGTGGATGCTCTAGGAGCTAGAACGCCGGGTAACTGACCAGCAGCGCCTGGAGCTCCGTCGTCGACATGTGGTTTGCCATCTCCACACTGATGCCCATGGCGACGGCGGCTACGGTGACCATGGCAACACATGCCACGGAAAGGAAGCGCCAATCCTTGCGGAAGACGCTGGCCAACGTCTCGGGCATCTCAAGGCTGGGGGCGATCATGTTAGGGGCGCTGTCCCATGAGCCGTCGTCGAGCATGGCGATGATGCAATCGTTGGTTCGGTCGTAGCGCATGGTGCTGATGTGGTTGCCGTGGCGGGCAAGAAGAATATCGTGTCCTACGCGCTGGCGCGGCTGCAAAGTAAGCAAGTAAATGATCCCCTGAAGTCAGTAAGTGGAGGTGGCACGCGCCATTGCGGGCATCTCGATTTTATAACGATGACTTCAGGGGGCTGGCCCAAAAGACGCCAAATGCCGGGTGAGGCTCCCCACCCGGCGGCGTGATTCAGCTCGCGTTATGGCTGGTCGGTTTTGGCGATGTAGACGTCGCAGGGCGCGGTGTGCGCAACGGTGTTGGCTACGCTTCCAAGCACGCGACCCAGCCCCTGCATGCGACGGTTGCCCACCACGATCAAGCGGGCATCGTGCACTTCAGCCTCCTTGACCAATGCTTCACCCGGTTTGCCGCGGGCAGCGGAGTACGTAACCTCGAGGCGGTCATCTGTCAGGCGCTCCGCAACTGCACGAGCCACAGCTTCAGCTTCGGCGGCGTCGGAGACGATCCACTTGTCGGTGCCGATCTCAACCACCTCTGTCCGGTTGCTGTCGAAGGCACTGACTACGCGAAGGCTGGCTCCGAGGCCGATCGCCAACTGCTGGGCGGCCTGTGCTGCCCTCATTGCGGTCTCGCTGCCGTCTACTCCGACGATCACAACTCCGGTCATTGTGGTGCTCCTTCATTGGTAGCTTCAATGGCATCCGCCAGGACAGGGGCCAAGCGGCGGACACCTTCGGCTATCGTATCCGGCGGTACGGCGCTGAAAGCGAGACGGAGCTTGTTGGAGGGTCCGTCAGCAGGGGAGAAGGCAGCACCCGGGATGAAGACAACCCCCGCGTCAATTGCCTTTCCAAGCAGGGGATAAGTATCCACGCCCTCGGGCAGCGTGACCCAAACGAAGAAGCCGCCGTCCGGGCGTGTCCACGTGAGGCCTGCCGGCATGTACTCGTCGAGTGCGGACAACAGGGCCCGGCAGCGTTCCGCGTAGAGTGCCCGGTAGGTTTCGATCTGCCCTTCCCAGTCGTACTCACGGAGGTATGCCGAGACGAGCATTTGGTTCAGCGGAGGCGGGCAGAGGGTCACCGCCTCGGAGGCGAGGTAGAAACGACGCTGCAAGTGCGCGGGAACCAGAGCCCAGCCGATACGGAGTCCGGGGGCAAAGATTTTGGAGAACGAGCCCAGATAGATGACGTCATCAGGGTTGGTGGCTCGCATCGGGGCGATCGGGTGGCCATCGAACCTTAGAAGCCCGTAGGGATTATCCTCGAGGACAATAATATTCGCACCACGGCATATGTCGACGATTTGCTGCCTGCGTTCCGCCGCCAGCGTGATGCCGGAAGGGTTGTTGAAGTTAGGGATCGTGTAGAGGAACTTGATGTTTTTGCCCTCGGACTGGAGCGCCGCGATCCTGGCCTCAAGAAGTTCGGGTACCAACCCGTCGTCGTCCATTTCCACAGGTTCTACCTGGACTTGGTACGCCTCAAACGTGTTCAGGGCGCCTACGTAGGTGGGGTTCTCCACCAGGACAACGTCGCCCGGGTTGCAGAAGACCTTGGTGGCAACATCCTGCGCGGACTGCGATCCAGCGGTGATGACCACGTTCTCGGGACGGGCGTCGGTGATCCCCTCGGCGGCCATGATGGTGCAGATCTGCTCGCGTAGTTCTTCCGTGCCTTGGCCGCCGCCATACTGCAGCGCGGTCATACCCTCTTCGGCGATGATGCGGGCCGCGGTTTGGCCAAGCTTCTCGAGAGGTAGCGACTGCAGGTACGGGTTTCCGCCGGCAAGGGAGACAAGGCCTGGCTGCATCGAGATGTCGAAGACGTCCCGGACAGCGGACTGTTTGATATTGGCGGCCCGCGCGGAGAACAATTCCTCGTGCGGGTGAGCGGCCGTGGCGGCCCGCTCAATGGCGTCGATGGCTTCAGCGGGCAACGTTGCGCCGGCATCCAATGTTTCGTGGGTCACAGTGACAGGATACTCCTCGTTGTTGCTAATGAGGCAACAGTTGTTTTCGGTGCTTTTCATTTTCGCAGGCTGTCCTTTACGCAGCGATCGCGAAGGGCTGGAATGTAGCTATGACAGCGCACCGGGGATCCGTGACCAAAGCAGAACACTTCCATAAACTTCACGACGCAGGGCCAACGCCTCTTGTGCTCGTGAACGTGTGGGATGCGGCTTCCGCCCGGGTTGTTGAGGAAGCGGGTGCTACGGCGATTGCCACCTCAAGCTCGGCCGTCTCCTGGAGCTTGGGATTCCGGGACGGCGACCACGTGCCGTGGGGCTTGGCAATGGCTGCGCTTGGTCGCGTGGCGCGTGCAACCCGGTTGCCGGTCTCGGCAGACATTGAGACGGGCTACGGGCGCACTGACGATGAACTTCGTGCCACTGTCCATGCCGTTTTGGACGAGGGGGCTGTGGGGATCAACATTGAGGATTCCGCTACCGAGCCGCTCGCGGACATCGACGAACAGTCGCGCCGGATCGCCTTGATCCGCGCAGTTGCCGACGATCGTGGAATACCCCTGTTCATCAATGCCCGTACCGACACCTACCTGTCCGGCCAGTTCGCGGACAGCGCCTATGACGAAACTTTGCGGCGTGCCGAGGCCTACCTCACTGCGGGTGCGGACGGAATCTTCGTGCCGGGCGTCGTGGATCTACATGTCCTCCATGAGCTGGCCAACAGGATTCCTGCACCGCTCAACGCGTTGGCCGGGGTTGGCGCGCCGTCGCCCCTTGAACTCCACGATGCAGGGGTTCGTCGCGTCAGCATTGGCGGCAACACGGCCAAAGCGGCCTATGCCAAGGTGGCGCGGGTGGCGAAGGAAATCCTTGGCGACGGCAATTGGGCGGGGCTGGCCGGAACACGCAGCCACGACGAAATGGACTCCCTGTTTGAACCAGGACCCAAATACAGCCTTTGAACGCCGTACTTGCCCGCAGGTTAGGGCACGACGGCGGTACCCGGCTTTAATGTCAGACCTCGCCGATAGCGTGGGTCATGGAAAACGAGGGGAGCATCCATGGCACGGCGCAGTGTACAGTTCTGGCGGATCGAGCAGCTGAACGGTGACGAGCTCAACCGACCATTTCCAGCGCGCCGTGTTGCCGAGGTGCTGAAGAAGGCCCAGGATTCCGGGATAGACCGGCACTTCACCAGCGTGGACGGGACTGTGTTACTCGCCCAAGCGGCGGCATCTTCACCGCATCCGGTGCTGCTCTTGGACCGGGTGCGGGACACCAATCTACCGAGCGTCGGCGACGCCCTCGGGCGGCGTAAGCCCCTGCCGTTGGCTCCCGGTGACCATCTGTTGGAGACCACCTACTTCGCCTTTCTGAAGCGGAATGTCATTGCGGTGCTGACCAGTGGCAATGGCCCGCGCGCATCCAGGATGGGCGAGTACCTCGAAGGAATGCTGGGGCTTGAGTCAAGCCTGGTGCCGGTTGTGCGCGAGGACATCGAAGAAATCCTCACCCGGCTGGAGGTAAGCCGTTTCGAGTTCGCGCTTCCTGCCGAACGTCTGTCCGGGAAGCTTATGGAGGGTGAATGGGCTGACGTTTTGGACAGCGCCTCGCGGCTCATGAAGGAGGGTACGTTCCGGATCTCCCTGAGCGTTGGCAGGTCCGGCAAGGCCGAGGACAAACAGCGGATTCGGGACCGGATCCAGCGGCTGATCGATCTTTTCCGCAGGTCCGGATCCGTGGAGCATTTCGATTACGTGGTAGCCGAGGGCAAGGACTCACTGACGGGAGACCGTGAGGTGGTGGACCTGCTGAAGGAACGGTTCATCTCGCACATCGAGGTGGATCCGGATGTCTTCAACGATCCCCAAAAATCCACAACGGAGGCAATCGCCATCCTCAATAAACAGGCCAGGGACAACGAGGCATTTTTCGCCAAGACCCTGCCGGACATCAAGGGTTCGGCTGATTCCGCGTTGGTTCCGGACATCGTTGCGGGCGGAATGGCCACTGTTCGGGCAGCTATGGCGGCGGCCGTGGAGAGCGCTGACAAGGCCGGTCAAGCATCCGAGGAGAACCAAGGCGGTGCAGATCATGAGCTTGTACGGGGTTGACGTTGAGCGAACCGGGCGCCGCAGGACTCTGTGGCGTTGGTTTCTGTTGCATCCCAGCGCAGACTTCGGATGGGCTGCGCTTGTCGTCCTGATCTGGCTGGGAATCGCGCTGCTTGCGCATCAACCGCTGATGCTGGAAAGCGTGGACCCCGGTGCCCGGCGGACCCTGTTCCAGACACTCGCGACGCTGGCCGGGGCCACGGCTGGCCTGACACTGACCAGTGTGTCCATGCTGATCAACGTGCTGGGAAAGAAAGCTGCGCCGGGTCAACGGGAACTCCCCTTGGAGAAACTGTCCGCCACTCATCGGCGCCAAATCGGCGAAGTCTTCCTTTTTGCCATCCCTGGGCTGGGCCTGCTGGTGGTTGCTGCCTTGGTCACGGTGGTCCTGGAAGGAGACGCCGTCACCGGCCTGTGGATCCCTGAAGCACTGGTCTTCGTGCTGACTTTCGCCTCAGTCCTTGCCCTGTTGCGTGTGGCGTGGGCACTGAGGAGGGTGCTGGCCATCGCCACGTCATGAGCCGTCAAGCTAGCCCTGCCAGACCCTAACCCCGCCCGCCCCGCTATTACGTTGTCGAGCCGCTATTCCGTTGCGGGGCAACCACGGGATAGCGGCTCGGCAACGTGGCAGCGGGGAACCCACGGAACATCGCGCCCCGCATCAGCACTCACCGAACGCTCAGGGCCTCCGTCAGGGTCCTGCCGTTCACATAGATCTCGGCCCTCGACGCGCCACTGGCGGACACTATGGTCTGCGTCAGTTGTGCCTGGATCCGTGGGATGTCACACACGCCCCCGGGCCGCAGTGACCCGCTGAGGTTAACCACCACCGTTGCACCGCTCATGTAACCGGAGAGGTAGCGCAGCGAGGAATCAGCCAATGCGTCGTAGAGGGCCGCATCGCTGTCCACTGGCATTCCGGCCTCCAAGAGCCGGCCGAGAGCCACGGACAACGGATCTCCGGGCACGGCAACGCCCCTGACAGGTACCAGGCTGTCGTTACAGCCGAACCGCACGCCGCGGGCGCCGCCGTCGTCGATTGCCACGTAGTAGACCGCTGGTCCGGAGTTCTCCGAATCCACGGGAATGATCGATGCGGTGGCTGTTGGTTCGGGTGCGCTGGTGCCTGGTTGGGGTGAAGGCTCGACGACGGGCGCCGTTTGGGTGGGAGAGGCCACGGGCGAAGCGGGAGTACTTGCGGACGGTGCTGGAGTTGGCGTTGCTGCCGGGGGTGACGCGGCTGGGACGGCGACGGACGGCGTACCCGGGCTCGAAGGGGAGGGAGCCGAGGCAGCTGGCACGGAAGCAATGGTCGAAGGTGTAGGGGCAGGCGAAGCCACGGAAACTGTCGGCAAGGACCCTGCGGACTCAGGTCCGGAAGATTCGGTCGGGACAGTAGTGCAGCCACCCACCCACAGGCCGAAGATGAGGCAGGCAGCCGTGATCGCCGTCGTGCTTTTTGGTCCCCGTCCGGCATGCATGACAGCCCCGCGCTCCTGTCCGTCCACCTGTTTCTCCAACGTTAGGACGGGACTGCGGAACACAACATGCCGTTACGGTGACGGTTCGGACAAGAGTTGATCACGCCCCTTTCAAAGCTGTAGGAACGCGAATGCCCCGCCCCGCGAAATGCGGAACGGGGGCATCGAAAGCGTTAAAGACTACGCTGCTGCTTCTTCGTCGTGAACGGTGGTCAAGGGCTCAAAGATGCCCTTGATCTGCTCAACAACCTCAGCGTCGTCCTTCGGGTGCAGTTCAGCGAAACGGATCATGGAACCTGGAACGGCCAGCTTGACGTCTTCAAGTACCTTGGCGCCGGCGATGCCGGCAGCCTTGCGGGCTTCGTCCTGGGCCCACACGCCACCGAACTGGCCGAAGGCGGTTCCGACGACGGCGGTCGGCTTGCCGGAGAGGGCGCCGGCACCGAACGGGCGGGACAGCCAGTCGATGGCGTTCTTCAGGGAGGCGGGCATGGTGCCGTTGTGCTCGGGCGTGACGAGGAGGATGGTGTCGGCGTCGGCTGCTGCAGCACGGAGGGCGGCGGCTTCGGCGGGAACCTGGCCTTCGACGTCGATGTCTTCGTTGTAGAAAGGAATGCTGCCAAGTGAGCCGTGGATCTGCACATTAACGTTCTCGGGAGCGTTCAGCTGGATGGCTTCGGCGAGTTTCTTGTTGTGGGAATCGGCGCGCAGGCTACCGACGAGGGTAAGAACGGTGCTCTTGGACATGGTGTCTCCTTTTGTCTGGCCGGGTGAGGTGCCGGCCGTTCGATGTCTGGGCTTGGAGCCTTCATCGATACTAAACGGACTATGGTCCGCTTTCTATTCCCGGGGTCTAGAATATTTCTGTGAGCTCGATCCCCATTCGACCGGACGTGCCCCTGGGTGCGCCCCACGAGCGCAGTGACGCAGCGAGGAATCGCGAGCGCCTTCTCAGCGCTGCCCGGGACTTGGTGGCCGAGCTCGGCGCTGAAGCACTGACCATGGACGCACTCGCTTGTAAGGCCAAGGTTGGCAAAGGGACAGTCTTCCGCCGCTTTGGTAGCCGCGCCGGACTCATGATGACCCTGTTGAGCGACTCGGAGTCCGAATTTCAGCACGGATTCATGTTCGGTCCTCCACCACTCGGCCCGGGTGCCGCCCCCAAGGATCGTTTGGTGGCCTTCGGTGAGGGGCGAATTTACTTCGTCCTGGAAAACGGCGAACTCTTGAAAGCGGCGGGCGCTGCTACCCGCAACCGCTTCGACGTCCCTGCAACCAAGCTTTCGCATCGACATATGGAGGTCCTGCTGCGGGAGGCGGGAATCGCGGATCCTTGGGTGATGGCGATGTCTCTGACCTACGCGCTGGACCCTGAGCGAATAGTGGACGATGTTCGAGTTCGAGGCATTTCCCCCACGCGGCTCGCGGACTCGTGGCGAGAACTGGTCACGCGGCTCTTGAGGGCCGCCTAAGGGCAACCGCAAACAGCGCGCAGTCAGGGCGGAGTCCACTGTTAGCGCCCCCATTGGCGTCGCTGTGAGCACGGCAGTGGCACCGACGTCGTAAACATGACGCAACCTGCACATAACAATCTGGCTGCAGGCGCGAAACTGGACGCCTCGAAGCAAAACGTGAAGCAGTTATTGTGGTAGTTTCCTCTTGAATGTGACGCATGCCATATAGGGCTGGTGATCACTGAAGGGGTGCGGGGGCCCAAGAACCCGCTGCGCCAATTCGTAGCTGACGCCGGCCACAGCCGGGAACCGCGGAAGGACGAGCATTGAGTTTTGCCACGATTCGGGGCAGCCGCCCGACATGCTGAAATATCTGATGAAGCGGTCGGGCATCTACCTGATCATGATCTTCCTGACCACAAGTGCGGGTTACTTCCTGGCGGTCTCGTCGCTGAAACCCGCAGTCCTCGAGCAGGAAAAGATCCCGCGGCCAACCCCCGAACAAGTAGCTGCTTCTTTCCGGGGACTCGGACTGGATCCGGACAAAAACGCCTGGGAGCGTTACCTTGATTGGCTCTGGGGCATCGTCACCCGCTGGGACTGGGGCCGCAGCCCGAACGGCGCGTTCGTGAATGCCGAATTCGCGGACCGCGTGATGGTCTCCACCCGGTTGTTCATCGCCTCGATCATCCTCACCCTGGTCATTGGCGTCGCCCTCGGCGTCTACTCGGCCGCCCGCCAGTACAAGTACCAGGACCGCGTCATCACGTCCTACAGCTACTTGGTGCACATCCTCCCCGCTCCCATCGCATACTTCCTGGTGCAGCTCGGTGCCATCAGCATCAATGAGGCCGTTGGCGAGCGCATCTTCTTCGTGACGGGGATTTCGACGCCGGGAATTGAGCCGGGCTGGCCGGCTTTCGTTGACCTTCTGGCCCACTACGCCGTGCCCACCTTCGCGATGACCGTCTTCGGTTGGGCCGGTTACCAGATCGCCCAACGGCAGTACCTCTTGGATAACGTGAACGCTGACTTCGTCCGCACTGCCCGGGCCAAGGGACTCACCCGAAACCAGGCCATCAGGAAGCACGCCCTGCGCGTCTCCTTCATTCCGGTAGCGCAGAGTATCGCCTTCACCATCCCGGCCATCTTCACGGGCGGCTTCTTCGCGGAGGCCATCTTCGCCTGGCCAGGCATCGGCCTCTGGAGCATCCAGGCCATCAGCCTTCAGGACGTCAACGTCGCCACCGCCACGCTGGCCTACGGCTCAGTAATCTTCGCGATCGGTGCCATCCTTGCCGACTTCGCCACCACGCTGGTCGATCCACGAGTGAGGGTCCAGTAATGACCAACATCATCGATCCCATTGCGGAAATCGACGAGTCACGCGTCGCGGACCAGGACGTCGTCATTGGGAAGTCGCGGATCATCTTCCGTCGTTTCATGCGGAACCGGACCGCCGTCGCCGGCTTGTTCATCTTCCTCGCGCTGTTCCTCTTCTCGATCTTTGGCGGGTTCCTGACCTCGTGGGACAAGGACACCCTTGATCCCTTGAACATTGGTATGCCGCCGTCACCGGACCACTTGCTGGGTACGACGCAGGCCGGCATCGACCTCATGGCGCTCATTGTGGACGGCACCCGAACTTCCATTCTCATCGGCCTGATCGTTGGCGGAGTTTCCGTCCTGATCTCCGCGGTCTACGGCTGCACCATGGCATTCTTTGGCGGCAAGGTGGACGCGACCATGCTGTTCATCCTTGAAGCGCTCATCATGATGCCCGCCATTCTGGTGGTCGCGGTCGCCACCAGCGGAAGCGGCGGACTGAAAGATCTCCCCAGCTGGCTCCTGCTGGTCGTCGTGCTGCTCTTCTTCAGCTGGATGGGCACCGCCCGCTTGGTGCGCTCACTGTCCATGTCCCTGATGCAGCGGGACTACGTCAAAGCCGCCAAGTACATGGGTGTCCCATCCCGCCGCATCGTGTGGCGCCACCTCGTCCCGAACATCGGCTCGCTGTTGGTCCTGGACTTCACCCGTGGGATCACCGGTGCGATCCTCGCCGAAGTGGCATTCTCCTTCATCGGCATCGGCATCAAACTCCCGGACGTCAGCCTTGGTGTCCTGATCGGCCAGGCGACGGGCCAGGTGTCCTCCTTCCCATGGATGTTCTGGGTTCCGCTGACTGTCATGTTCCTGTTGACCGGTTCGCTGGCCATGATGAACGACGGCCTCCGTGACGCCTTCGACCCCAGCTCCAGCTCCATTGGACGGGCCAAGACCAAGACCGCAAAGGCTGGCAAATGAGCACCAACACCACTCCCGCCGAACGTCTTCGCGACGCAGGACTCTACGCTCCAGGCGACGCCGTCCTGAGCGTCCGCGACCTCAATGTCCGCTTCAACTCCGAGAATGGTGTGGTCCATGCGGTCCGCGGCGTCGACTTCGACCTCATGCCCGGCAAAACACTGGGCATCGTGGGCGAGTCCGGTTCCGGCAAGTCCGTCACGTCCATGGCCATCATGGGACTCCTCCCGGAAACGGCGGACATCACGGGCTCCGTGCGCTTCAAGGGCAAGGAACTCCTGGGCCTCAGCGACAAAGCCATGTGCAAGCATCGCGGCAATGACATCGCCATGGTCTTCCAGGACCCGCTGTCGTCCTTGACCCCGGTTTATACCGTGGGCAACCAGATCATCGAGGCGCTCACGGTCCACAACCCCACCATGAGCAAGCAGGCCAAAGAAGCCCGCGCCGTCGACCTCTTGCGTATGGTGGGCATCCCCAGCCCCAAGGACCGTCTGAAGGCCTTCCCGCACGAGTTCTCCGGCGGCATGCGCCAACGCGTCATGATCGCCATCGCCATCGCCAACGATCCGCGGGTACTCATCGCTGATGAACCTACGACGGCGTTGGACGTCACCATCCAGGCGCAGGTGCTGGAAGTCCTGCACACCGCGCAGGAGGAGACCGGTGCCGCCGTCGTCATGATCACGCACGACCTCGGCGTCGTAGCGGGCATGGCTGACGACATCATGGTCATGTACGCCGGCAAGCCGGTGGAGACCGGCACTGTGGAGGACATCTACTACAACCCGCGGATGCCGTACACGCTGGGCTTGCTCGGCGCTGTTCCTCGAGTGGATACCGCCACCAGGCAGTCGCTGGTGCCCATCGAGGGAACACCGCCCAACCTCGCGTTGCCGGTGACAGGATGCTCCTTTGCGGCCCGCTGCCCGCTGGTCAGCGATGCCTGCCTCCACGGCGAGCCGGAGCTCATCCCCGTCCCCGGCGTTGAGCGCCAGATGCTTGGACACAAGGCAGCCTGCATCAAAGCAGACGAACTGTCCGGTAACGCTGACGCCCACAAGATTTTCCACGCGCCGCCCAAGCCCGTTTCAAAGTTCGACGGCGTCCCACGCGTCGAGCGCGAAAAGGTCCTGGAACTCAAGGACGTGAAAAAGCACTTCCCGCTGCTCAAGGGTGCCTTGATCAAGCGACGGATAGGCACGGTCAAGGCCGTGGATGGTCTGAGCTTCGATATCCGCGAAGGTGAGTGCGTCTCGATTGTGGGCGAGTCCGGTTGTGGCAAGACCACCACCCTCCTGGAAATCATGGAGTTCCACCCGGACCAGGTGGGCGAAGTGGTGATTGGCGGCGTCAGCAACAAAGTAGCCACAGACCACAAGACCAAGATGGCCATGCGCAAGGAAATGCAGATGGTGTTCCAAGACCCCACGGGTGCCCTGGATCCGCGTTTCACTGTGTACGAGGTCCTTGCTGAACCGCTGGAAAACCTCGGGATGCCCAAGGCTGCCATCAGGAAACGCATCATGGAACTCATGAAGCTGGTGGGCCTGCAGCCGGACCACGTGAACCGCTTCCCAAACCAGTTCTCCGGCGGCCAGCGTCAGCGCATCGGCATTGCCCGGGCACTTGCGGTCAATCCGAAGCTCGTGGTGCTGGACGAACC
The DNA here is from genome assembly GCF_031180005.1 of Paenarthrobacter sp. Classification (NCBI taxonomy): domain Bacteria; kingdom Bacillati; phylum Actinomycetota; class Actinomycetes; order Micrococcales; family Micrococcaceae; genus Paenarthrobacter; species Paenarthrobacter sp. The sequence goes on from NZ_JAPSHI010000014.1 coordinate 70,643, forward strand.
GGTCTCTGCGTTGGACGTGTCCGTGCAGGCCGGAGTCATCAACCTCCTGGACAAGCTCCGCGCCGAGCTGGGCTTGAGCTACCTGATGGTGGCCCACGACCTCTCCGTTGTCCGGCACATCTCGGACCGCGTTGCCGTGATGTACCTCGGCAAGATTGTGGAAACCGGCCACGTGGACGACGTCTTCGACAACCCGCGCCACCCTTACACACGGGCCTTGTTGTCAGCGATCCCGGTTCCTGATCCCAACCTGGAACGGACCCGTGAACGCATCATCCTGCAGGGCGACCTTCCCAGCCCGCTTGATGCTCCCAAGGGATGTAATTTTGCGACCCGTTGTCCGGTGTTTGCCGCATTACCTGCCGCAAAGCAGGAGAAGTGCCTTACTCTGGAGCCGCCACTGGCTTCGGAGAAGGAGGACACACAGGACTTCGCATGCTTCTTCCCGGACGGAGAGATAGATGCCGACATGCTGGTGGTGCATGCCTGACGACATATGACACATCGATTGAAACCCTGTTATTCAACTCGCAAAGATTTCCAGTCGTAAACATGAAGGGCAAACCATGAAGAAATACACGACGATCGGTGGCGTAGCGCTCGCAGCAACGCTCATGCTGACCGCTTGCGGCGGGGGAACGCCGTCGGGTCCGGCCTCGCAGAAGGCCGAAGAGAGTGGCGGTGACATCAGCAAGCTGATTAGCGTCAACGCCAAGGAAGCAAAGGATCTGGAACAGGGCGGCACGGTCACCCTGGCAGTAGGCAGCATAGGTCCGGACTTCAACGGTTTCTCCAATGTGGGCAACAGCGCAGATACTTCAGCGCTGATGACACCCGTAAACACCGCGTCAATTAACAGCGGCGGAATCGGTGGCTGCTGGAAGCTGGACTTCGACGGCAAAGCAGAGCCAAACAAGGACTTCTGCGAGGAAGTCAGGAGCGAAGTCAAGGATGGCAAACAGACCATCACCATCAAGGTCAATGACAAGGCGACCTGGAATGATGGCACTCCCATCGACGTAAAGACCTTCGAAAACACCTGGAACATGCTCAAGGGTGAAGACAAGTCCATCGACATCGTGACCGCGGGCGCCTACGCTTTCGTGGATTCGGTTAAGGCCGGGGCCAACGACAAAGAAGTCATTGTCACCACCACCCAGCCGGTTTTCCCGCTGGAGGGGCTCTTCTTCGGCCTCATCCACCCGGCCATCAACACGCCTGAAATCTTCAACACAGGCTTTGCCGGCAACATGCATCCGGAATGGATGGCGGGTCCGTTCAAGGTGGAAAACTACGACACCACCGCCAAGACCGTAACGATGGTTCCCAACGACAAGTGGTGGGGCCAGAAGCCGGTCCTTGAAAAGGTCATTTGGCGTCAGATGGAGCCGAGTGCAACCATCGCTGCGTTCAAGAACGGCGAGATTGACGCCGCCAATGGTCGTACGCTTGGCCGCTACAAGCAGCTCGAAGGCACAAACAACTCCGAGATCCGTCGCGGCCAGCGACTGTTCGCCGGTGGCCTGAACCTGAATGCCAAGAGGCCGGCCCTGACCGACGTTGCCGTACGCAAGGCGATCTTCACCGCCGTAGACCGCAAAGCCATCCGCGATGTCCGCTTCAACGGTCTGAACTGGTCCGAAGAGAGCTCGGGCTCCATGATGCTCATGCCGTTCTCCGAGTATTACCAGGACAACTACCCCGTGAAGGACACCGGTGCTGAGGCGGCCAAGAAGGTCCTGACGGACGCCGGCTACACGGCCAACGGCAACGGCATCATGGAGAAGGATGGCGTCCCTGTCTCCTTCAAGATCACCAACTTCGGTGACGACCCCACCACGGCAGCAACGTCCCAGACGCTGCAAAAGCAACTGCAGGCTGCTGGCATGGACGTTTCCATCGACCAGCGCGGTGACGCCGACTTCGGCAAGGTTGTAGGCGGACGTGAGTTCGATGTGACTATCTCCGGTTACACCGTGGGCCCGGACGCCACTGATGCCGTGAAGCAGTACTACGACTCCACCACCAACGAGAACGGCCTTGGCGACGCTGAGCTCGACGCCGAGATCAAGCGTCTGGCAACCATCGCCGATGACACTGAACGCAACAAGGCTGCCGTGGAGGTAGAGAAGAAGCACATGGAGAAGTACTTCTCCATGGGCACGGTCATGAACGGTCCGGAGATCCAGTTCGTGCGAACAGGTCTGGCCAATTACGGCCCGTCCCTGTTCAAGAGCCTCTCCAACGTTCCGGACTGGACCACCATCGGCTGGGAAAAGGGCGCCAAGAAGTAGCCCCTCGGCAGTAGTCTCCTGAAGGCCGGGAACTTCCTTGAACCTGTAACGGGTTCGGGAGGTTCCCGGCCTTTCGCCGTCTCCGACGCTCGCTCACCTCCCGCGTGCTTCAGCCCGACGCTCGCTCACCTCCCGCGTGCTTGAGCCCGATGCTCGCTCACATCCCGCGTCGCATCTGTACTTTATGTACATAAAGTACAGATGCGGCTATGGTGGACTCATGGGTACCGCCGACTATGTCGTGAGTGTCGCTGACCTCCGAGTTCATCTTTCAGACACAATCAATCGTGCTGCTTACGGCCATGAACGGATCAGCATCACCCGGAGAGGCAAGGTCGCCGCGGTGCTCATCAGTGCTGAGGACCTCGAGAGGCTTGAACGTCTCGAAGATGAGGCGGACCTTAAGGCGCTTCGGACCGCTAAAGCGGAAGATGATGGTGCCAGGGTCAGTCTCAATGATCTTCTGGAGGAAAACGGCATCACCCGGTGAGCCGATACCGCGCGGAGTTCAGTACCGCGGCTGCCAAGCAGATTCGAAAGCTAGACGCTCCAGTACGCCGGAAGATACTGCTGGCCATCGCCGAGTTGGAACTGAACCCACGTCCGGTCGGAGTCAGGAAGCTTTCCGCAGAGTCGAATGCATGGCGAATTCGTGTTGGTGACTTCAGGGTCCTCTACGAGATCCATGATGGTGAACTCGTCATCATCATCTTCCGCGCCGCCCACCGCCGCGAGGTCTACTGATCTAGCCTAGGGTCATGACTTCCCAGCCGATCCGTACCGCCGTCGCAGGTTTTGGCCTGTCGGGCAGCGTCTTCCACGCGCCCTTCATCGCCAGTAATCCCGCCTACGAACTCGCCGTCATTGCAACATCTGACGCCGCAAGGCAGGCAAAGGCCCAGGCCCGCTACCCGGAAGCACACATCGTCAACACCCCGCAGGACATCCTGTCGCGGGCTGACCAACTGGATCTCGTCGTCCTGGGCACACCGCCCGCAACCCACTTCCCACTCGCGAAAGCTGCGCTGGAAGCGGGGCTGGACGTCGTCGTCGATAAACCGTTCACGGTCCGCAGCGCTGAGGGCGAGGAACTGATTCAAATAGCTGCGAAGCTGGGCCGTGTCCTCACCGTGTACCAAAACCGGCGCTGGGACGGTGATTCACTCACCGTGAAAAAACTGCTCGACGCCGGAACGTTGGGTGCCGTGACCAGGTTCGAGGTGGGCATGGAGCGCTGGGCGCCGGAGATCGCCAAGGCCTGGAAAGCCAGTGCCACGGCGGAAGACGGCGGCGGCGTCCTGTTCGATCTCGGCACCCACGTCCTCGATCTCACTCTCCGGTTCTTTGGGCCGGCCACCGTTACCTTCGCAGAGATCACGGCCCGCCGCCCCCAGGAAAGCGCCGATGACGACGTTTTCCTGGCACTCCAACATGAGTCGGGCGTGGTCAGCCACGTCACCATCAACCTCAACAGCCACCTCCACGGCCCGCGATTCCGCATCCTCGGTACCGAAGGTGGCTTCGTGAAGTTCGGCGCCGATCCGCAGGAGCCCTACGTACTGGGCGGGGGCTTGCCTACAGACGCGGAATACGGCGTCGAGCCTCCCCAAAACAGTGGCACGCTGGAACGGAACGGGCAGCGCACCACCATCCCCACGGAGCGCGGCGCCTACCCCGAGTTCTACCGCATCCTGGCGGAAAAGCTCGACGACGGCGGCACTTCCTCTCCGCTTCCGGCGCCAGTGGATCCGGCGGACTCCGTTGCGGTGCTGAAGCTGATTGAGCAGGCTAGGGCGCTGGCGTAACGTCCGCGCTGGCAACCAGCGAATAGATGGCCTGGAGGTCGTGGTTGCCTTCAATCGGCTGGCAGCTGCCGGTCAACTGGACGACATCCGCTGCGGCGTCCTGGTGGACCACCGTCACTGCTGTGAACTGTGCCAGCGAACCTGCTTGCGGGTGCGTGTAGCGTGCCTCGCGCACGTGCCAATCCCGACCATTGATAACCACTGGCTCTGTGGCGAGCAGGACCGCGTCCGGCAGGGCGTCCAGGAACGAGTCCACGGATGCAGCGATGTCCCTCAGCTGGTAATCGGGCAAGCGGCGGGACACCGAGATCACCACGTTTGCCGTGTAGCGACCTTCTGAGGCCGGGGCCATCAGCGCCCCCACGGCATCAGGGACTACTTGATGCGTCCACCCGGCCGGTGGGTTGAGTTTGATGGTGGGGTAGGCGGGGAAGGATGCGGACGGGAAAACCTGTTGCGACATTGGAGCCTTTCGGGCGGTGGTGTGGTGGCGACGGTCAGTTGTTCAGGAAGTCGACGAACCCGGTTACGGAATCCACAAGTCCTTTGGGACTGAGGGTGATCTGGCCACCCGCGCCCAGACCCAGTTCGGCGGTGAGCTTGGCTCCCGCGCCCAGAGTGAGCCCGTCTTCATCCATGGAAGCAGTAAAGAAGTGCCCCTCACCCGCTCCGGCGGCCACCGTCGCGTTGAGTGTCAGTGTTTGGCCCAGGACTTCGACATATCGGCTCCCTGTCAGCTCAGCGCCCGCTCCTGCGCTGAACGCAGTACCTGAGACATCGCGGCCCTTGACACTGATTTCGCCTTCACCGGCGCTGGCCCAAGCCCCGGCGCGCAATTCTCCGCCTTGTCCCAAGGCGAACAGCCCACCAGCGAACTCGGTCTTGTTGTCCATGGTGATTTTTTGACCCGCGAAGCCCTCACCACCAGCCGAAAACAGGAAGGGGCTGCTTGCGTTGGCGTGGGCGCTCGCCTCGACTCCTGTCATGGCACGCGTCGTGGCGGTATTGCTGACCCAGCCGTCAAAGAACTCTGACTTTATGGTGGTGATGTTTTCCGCGCCAGCGAATGCTTCACCGTTGGCGTGGGCATTGGGAAGTCCGAGTCCGAATGGCACACTGGCCCCGAACTCGCCATTGGCGCGGGCGCCGACGAACGTTTCGTTGGTGACGGTGGTCTTGACGGGCCCGTACTCAGTCTCCGCCTTCCAGGTCATGTCACCTCCGCTGGAAGCCTCGCCGGATCCTCCGAACGCGATGCCTCCGGGACCAACGGAGCCATGGGCTTCGCCGGTTGCTTGGCTGTCAATCGAGCCGCTGCCCTCGACCGTGACCGGGCCATAGCTGGTGGGATCAAAAGTGAACCCGAGGGCATCGGGAATGCTCTTTCCATGCCCTGTTGAAGGTCCACCCTTGGGTTCGCGTCCCGGACTGCCCGAGGAAGCTTGTTCCTGCTGCTCGGCGTTGAGTTTCAGGGCGCGGGCGTTGGTGCGCAGGCAAGCAGCTGCCGCTCCCAACCGTCCATGGAGATCGCTCTGCCACCGGCTTCGGAACTGTTCAGCATCATTTCCCCGCCAGAAGTTGCCGTTCTGAATCAGCGCAGTGAGCTGTTGTTGAAGCTTGGTGATCTTCTCCGCCTCGGAGTCCATCACTGCCGAAAGTCGTCGGAGATCCCCGACGTCAGCGCCCACCAATCCGTGTCCCACTAGGTACCCAACCCCATTACGTATCCCCTGACGTAGTGATCTGTCGATCGCCGGGCATCCAACGGGCCAGGCGTTTCCTGAGCATAGTTGCCTGCAGTGGACGCGGCCATGGGGACATCTAACCAATGTGGATAAAGTGCAGCACGCCAAGCCCTGAAAAAGAATTTCGGACAACGCGTAACCTCACCGAGGCCCCGAACGATGTAAGGGGAGTGCGGGCCACGTCCGCACGCTGATCATCCGGTCGCGACCCAACCGCGGCCGGGGCAATCCCAAAATCGTTTGTCGGAGGGTTTCATGTCCTTGTTCACTATCCTTGCCACCAGCAAAGTCGCCGCAGGCGTCCTGGCTGCCGGAGCCGTAGCTGCCGGTGGAACCGGCGTCGCTGCCTTCAATGGCGCGCTTCCCACCGGAATCCAGCAGACCGCGCATGACCTCGTTGGCGCTCCGGCCCCTGTTGCTGAGAAGGCCGCCGAAGCAGCCGACGCCGCCGAAACCGCCAAGACCAAGGCGACTGACGCCGTCGAGACCGCGCAGGCAACTGCAACTGAGGCCGCCGAAGCCGGCCAGGCCAAGGCCGCCGACGCCGTATCCGATGCCAAAGCAACGGTGGAAGACGCCACGTCCCCGGAGGCTTTCGGCCTCTGCACCGCGCTCCTCAATGGCGGCCTGAAGTCTGACGCCAAGGTCCCCGGTTTCGAGTCCTTGACCATTGCTGCCGGCGGCGAAGCCAAGGTGGAGGCGCACTGCGAGGCCGTGGTGGAGGCAGGTAAAGCTGCCGGCCTGAAGACTGACGGCTCGGTGACGGCAGAGGCCGACGTCGACGCTGCCGTGACGTCCGAACTGCCGGTAACGCCTGCAGTTCCCGCCGTTCCTGCAGTGCCCGCTGTGCCGGGAGTTCCCGCCACACCTGCTGTCCCCGCAGTGCCTGCCGTCCCTGCGACGCCTGAGCTGCCGGCACAGGTTCCCGCCGACGTTCCGGCCGCACCGCTCGATTCTGTCCGCTAAGCAAGCAGCGGTTACGGTTTAAGGGCGGGGCTCCTTGGCTTAGGACAAGGAGCCCCGCTACGTAGTGTGTGGGACGGAGGCATCCACGGGTGCTTGACCCTTTGGCTGATGAATACGTGCAGGCGGATCAGGACGATCCCGCCCTGCTCTTCACGGCTGCCTACAACAACTTCGCCGGACCGGTGTTTGGCTACCTCCGGGCAAGGGGCGTGGACGACCCCGAAGCCGTGACGCAGGACGTCTTCCTTGCCCTGTATCCGAAGCTGGAAACGCTCCACGGCGGGCTTTCAGGGGCCAAAACCCTGTTGTTCTCCATAGCGCATGCGCGGATGGTGGACCACTATCGCAAACGCGAACGAACGCCCGAGACGACACCCTACGAACCGGACCTGGACGCGCGGCGGTCGCCGTCGGCCGAAGACCAGGCCTTCGGACGGGTTGCCGGCCTGGGCGTTACTGAAATTTTGGACGACCTCCCTGATGATTATCGGGAGGTCCTGGCCCTCAGGGTCGTCGCCGACGTGTCGGTGGAAGATACGGCGGCGATCATGGGTAAGTCCCAGGGAGCCGTCAAACAGCTACAACGCAGGGCATTGAGTGCACTGAAGAAGCGTGCACTACTAAGGAACGGCACATCATGAGCGAACAATTCACGCCGCGCGGACGTCATGACCGGCATGCAATCGACCACCTGCTGGCCGACTCCGGTTTCACCGACGATGCCGAGCTGCGCACTGAACTCCTTGAGCTCCGTTCACTAGCCAACGCTGCTCCCTTGCCGTCCGACGCAGTCCGCGCCCTCATGGTCGGCAGCCCGGCCGCATCGACGGGTGCGCCGACGGCGGTACTCGCCACTGTTGCTGCTGAATCCGCCCCCGTGAACGACCTGCCAGCTGACGGCGTGCCCGCGGACGAACTTGCCGCCCGGCGTCGGAAGAAGCGTCGGACGGCCATCGCAGGCCTCGCCGTAGCTGTGTCCTTGGCTGGCGGCGCAACCGCTGCCGTCGCTTCCGAGGGCGGCCTGCCGGGCGCTTTCCAGCACCTCGGGGCAGCAATCGGTTCGGTGGTCTCGCAATTAAACCCCGGTTCGGGCAGTGCTCCCCAGCCCGATGCCCCGGCCGGTACCACTCCTGAGCCGTTGCCTGTCCGGGAAGAGCCGCAGCAAGCTCCTGCCACGGTCGTACCTCAGCCGACGCCCGCCGCACCGGGCAACCCGGTCGTTCCTGCTCCTGAGCCACAGCCTGGCGGAGCGTCGCCGCACACCCCCAAGGCGCCGTCCCACAAAGAGCCCGGTAATGGGGTCATCCCCACGCCTCCAGCGTTGCCCGTGACCCCGCCGGAGATCGACCCTTCCAAGATCGATCCCTCGAAGCTCGGCCCCTCCGGCGTCCCCGTCCCGGTTCCCTCGGAGCTGATCCCGTCGCTCCCCGGAAAGCCCTAGGGTCCAGCCCCAACTCGCGCGGGGTTAAACCACGACGGCGGGGTGCGGCTTCGCGTGGAAGCCGCACCCCGCCGTCGAGCTTCAAGCTACGCGGAGACCAGCGTGTGCCAGTCGTTGACGAGGGGCAGGTTGTGCGCCTCGGAAACGGAGTGGTGTGCCACGTGGCCAGCGGCGATGTTGAGGCCGGCAGCCAGGGCGGGGTCGCGGTCGAAGGCGGCCTTGACTCCCAAATTGGCCAGTGCCACCGCGTAGCGCAGGGTGACGTTGGTCAGTGCGTACGTGGAGGTGTTCGGAACAGCGCCGGGCATGTTGGCAACGCAGTAGAAGATCGAGTTGTGGACCTTGTACGTCGGTTCCTGGTGGGTGGTGGGGTGTGTGTCTTCGAAGCAGCCGCCCTGGTCAACGGCGATGTCCACCAGCACCGAGCCCGGCTTCATGCGGGCAACCAGTTCGTTGGTGACCAGCTTGGGAGCCTTGGCGCCCGGGATCAGCACGGACCCGATCACCAGATCTGCGTCGATAACTGACTTCTCGATCTCGTAGGCGTTGGAGGCAACGGTCTTCAGGCGGCCCTGGTAAAGGGCGTCGAGTTCGCGCAACCGGTTGATGTTGATGTCCATGATGGTGACATCAGCACCGAGTCCCAGCGCCATGGCGGCAGCGTTGGTTCCCGCAACGCCGGCGCCGAGGACAACAACCTTCGCCGGACGGACGCCGGGTACGCCGCCCAGGAGAACGCCCTTGCCGCCGGCCGGAGCCATCAGCGAGGAAGCGCCCACTACTACGGACAGGCGGCCTGCTACCTCGGACATCGGGGCCAGCAGCGGCAGGGTGCGGCCTTCTTGGACGGTTTCGTAGGCGATAGCGGTGACGCCGGAGTTGATGAGCTCAGCGGTGAGCTCGGGCTCGGCGGCCAGGTGCAGGTACGTGAAGAGAATGAGGCCCTTGCGGAAGCGGTGGTACTCGGCCGCGATGGGTTCCTTGACCTTCATGACCATGTCCGCACGGCCCCACACGTCATCTGCTTCGTTGACGATTTCGGCGCCGGCGATCGAGTATTCCTCGTCGGTGATGCCCGAGCCGAGGCCTGCGCCGCGCTCAACCAGAACGGTGTGTCCGTGGGTGCGGAACTCGTGGACACCGGCAGCTGTAATGGCTACGCGGAACTCGTTGTTCTTGATTTCTTTGGGGACACCGATGATCATTTGTGGGCTCCATCGTTAGCGGCCACTTCGGCCGAAAAATGTGTTGCGGGCTGTGATTCCAGAATAAATCCGGTTGTGAGGCAGGCGACATGAACCAGGAGCCGCCCTCAGGAGGAAAGCCCGCAAAGCCAAGGATCTTCTGCAACTCAGCTCGACATTTGTCGAGCACCCAAGCGTCAAGTGTCGCCTGCTGTTGGTACGCTTGCCAGATGCAGCAGGACGTGGAACAGATCGTTGAACGCGTTGCGTTGAAGCTGGGCCGGGGACTGTCCTTGGAAGATCTCGACGGCGTTCTTCTCGCCTATAGCTCCAACCAGTCCCACGCCGACCGCGTTCGCGTAAATTTCCTCCTCAGCAAGCGGGTCCCCAGCGATGTCAGCGCCTGGCAGCTCGCACATGGCATCGCTACGGCCGTACGACCCGTAGTGGTGCCCGCCAACGACGAACTCGGCATGCTGGGCCGCGTCTGCGTGCCACTTTTGGTCCGCGGTTTCCGTGTGGGGTACTTGTGGGTGCAGCTGGACCTTGAAGAACAGAGTGCGACGGCGATACTCGCCGAATTGCCCGGCGTGCGGGACGAACTGGACCTGTTGGCAGGCTTGCTCCTGGATTCCAATACCGCCGAATCGGAGTTCCGGCGAAGACGTGAGCAGGAGTTCCTGTCAGCCTGCGGCGGCGAATCGAACGCTGTGGCCGCCGTCGCAGGTTGGAAGGAAGTTCAGGGGCGCGGTCCGTGGCAGTTGGTGACCATTCTCGACCCGGATGGTGCGAGGTCCGACGTCGATCCCATTGCAGCTACCCTGACGCATCGTTCAGCGGCGCTGCAGTCCACTATCGGAGTCAACGCCGCCTTGTTCAGCGCCGGAACGGAGACGCATTCGGTGGTCCTGTTCCGCGAGTCGGGCGGCCGGGCAGACCATGCCCAGGTGCTGGTGCACTATCAACTGGAGCTTGCGAAGCGCGCTGGCCGCAAGGTGGACAGGGTGATCCTGGGCATCAGTGAACCCTTCCAAGTCATCCGGCAGCTATCAGGCGCCTACCGTCAATCCAAGGTCGCTGCGCAGGCGGCTGCCGTGGACCTGCCACTAGGAGAACTCGTGGACAGCCGGACCGTTGGTGTCTATCAACTTTTCGATCGCTTGGTGGCACCCGGCGGCTGGGATGACACAGGATCGGTGCATTTTCAGGCCCTTGAGGAGCAGGGCAAAAACGGCGAACTCCTGCCTGTCCTGGAACTGCTCTATGACAATGACGGCTCGGTACAGGACGTCGCCGCCAAACTTCACCTCCACCGGAGCAGCATCTACAACCGGCTCGGCCGGATCCGCCAACTCATCGGCGCTGATCCGTTGAGTGGCGCGATCCGGCTCGAGTTGCATTCGGCCCTGAAGGCGCGGCGCTGGGCCAAGCGGCCGCGGATCTGAGCTTACGAGCGCCGCAAACGCTGGCAGCTCCACCGTCCCATCCGGCGACGGAAGGTGGCAGTCCGGCTGCTGCTGCAGTACCGGCTATGCCACCCCGCGTGGGCGGAGGTACGGGGCAGGCGGGTGCTCAACCGAGAACTTTCTGGGCTGCATCCAGGATGTCCTGAAGCGCGGATTCGCTGGGCTCGGGTGCCGAGGCGGCCTGCGGCTTGCTCGGCCGCGGCTTGGACGTCGGCGTTGCCGTTTCTGTTGGAGTCGGTGTTGGCGTCGGCGTGGGAGTGACCGTCGGCGTCGGCGAGGTTGTGGGCGTCGGAGTGGTGGGCGGCGTGGTGACTGTGTCCGACGGCACCTCGCTCGGCGCGGGGGAAGGCTGGGTGGGGGCTGGGCTTGTCACCCCAGGGACGGCCGGGACTGAGGAGGGGACAGCCGATGGAACCCAAACCGGGTCCGCGAGGGATACCTTCGGGGTCGGAGTCGACGACGACGACCCGGCCGTGGGTGCCTCCGCTAACGTCGCGGGCTGGCCGGCTTCCGAGGACGCTGTGGCAACTGACGAGGCTGATGGCGACGCTGATGGTGCTGAAGCCTTGGAATACGAGGCACTGGGCGCGGGAGACGCGGAGCCAGAGTTCCTGTCGCCAGCGCTTGCTTCCTGCGCAGGGGTTTCCTGGCCGAAGAACGGAAGCTCGAGGGCTTGCCCCAAAGTCCCGGCCGTCAGCACGAGCCCAAGCGCACCTGCAACCACGGCCATGCGCTGGCTCATGTGCCTGACCGACGCTGCTTTCCGAAGAGCGGCGTGTGGTTCGCGACCAAATGAAGACGTGGACCCCAAGCTGGACCTGGCAGCAGAGGGTGCGGCAGCCTGGGTTCGGACATCCTTGCGGCTTGCCAATGCTGCCGACGCCGTTGCCGCGGCAGCAACCTGCGCGGGGGACTTGCCCCGAGGTGACTCAGCGCGGGGTAACCCGGCGGCTTCGGTTGTGTTCGTGGATTCTTCGCGGGCAGACACCACGGGAATGGCTGTCGTGGTGGGTTCCGGCGCTGAAGGCTGGACCACTGGAATGGCTGCGGTTGCAGGTTCCTGGGCACGGAACTCCTGCGAATCCGGCTCCAAGCCGGCCGAGGGTGCACTTGCCGGGGTCACAATGGGGATCGCCGCGGTAGGGGGTCCCGGTGTGGTCGACCTCCGGGCCGCTGTATCAACAGTAGGTATCGCAGCAGTAGCGGGTTCCGCCTGCTCGGACGGCTCAGGTGTCGACTGTGACGCCGACGCCTCAGGCGCAATCACCGCAAGGGCCGCACGCTCCCGCTCAGCCGCACGAATTTCCGCACGAGTGGCAGGCGCCGCCACGGCGGGCATGGCCGCGGTGGCGGGTTCCGGCGTCGTGCCTGTATTAGTCAGGCCTGCGTCATCTGGGTTTGTGGGCGCAGCGGCGGAGTCGGCCGGTGCTCCGGTGGGGAATCCGCTGGGTTGGGCCCGACGGCGTCCGGTTGGCTTGGTGCGCTCGCCTTCAATGTGGGCGCGGCGCGGCTGATCCATGGTTGGGGACATGGTTGTTGCCTCTCAACGCCTTCGAGGTTAGCTGTCGGGTTCGGACGAGGCCGTCCGGCCGCCTAAGCGGCTTCACCCCGAGGGCTTGGAAACCAAGCCCGGGAACTGTGGGTCCCCCGCCTCTGCCGCGGGTCTGGCGGATCCCGGATTGCGGCAGAGCTCGGCGTCAATCCGGAAGCGGCCCAGCGGAGATACGGGTCGCCCTACGACGGTACATGAGCAGGAAAGTAAAGTCACATTAATGTAACGGGCGGTAGGCCTGCCCAAGCGAGGCGGTTCTATGACTTAGGCTTCGGGGCTGTCGCGGGAGCCTAAGTCATGCTGGAGTTTCCGGGCGGGCGAGCAAGATATCCATGGCCCAACACTAGCTTCGCGGTGTACCGGCAGGTAGACATTGTCTATGGACCTGCCTGTGATGCCACCCGTCTCGCCCATGCTCGCCAAATCCGTTCCGGCCATCCCCGATGTTGGGCACTACGAGCCCAAATGGGACGGGTTCCGGACCATTGTTTTCAAGGACGGTGAAGAGATCATCCTGGGCAGCCGCAATGAGAAGCCAATGACCCGCTACTTCCCCGAAGTGGTGGAGGCGCTCAGGAAGAACCTGCCGGACAAATGCGTAATCGACGGCGAGATCGTCCTGATCGAGGGCAAGAGGCTCGAATTCGAGGTACTCCAGCAGAGGATCCACCCCGCCGACAGTCGCGTGAGGATGCTCGCCGAGAAGACTCCGGCTTCCATGATTGTGTTCGACATCCTTGCCTTGGGCGATGAGAATCTTATGGACAAGCCGTTCTCCGAGCGCCGCGCCATCCTGGAACGCGCGCTCGCCAAGGCCGAGCCGCCTATCCACGTGACCCCCGCTGTGACGGACCTCGAACGGGCGCAGGAATGGTTCGTGCAGCTGGAAGGTGCAGGACTGGACGGCGTGCTGTCCAAGCCGCTGACCGGGACCTATCAGCCCAACAAGCGCGTGATGTTCAAGACCAAGCACGAGCGCACGGCGGATTGTGTAGTGGCCGGATTCCGCTGGCACAAGACCGCGAAAGTTGTGGGCTCGATGTTGCTCGGCCTTCACGATGACACGGGCCGGCTGCATCACGTGGGAGTGGTGGCATCGTTCCCCATGGCCCGCAGGGAGGCCTTGGTAGCCGAGCTTGAGCCGTATCAAGTCGAACTCGGCGAGCACCCGTGGGGTGAATGGGCCAACCAGGACGAAGCTAGCGGGGGATCACGCATGCCCGGCGCCCAAAGCCGGTGGAGCGGCGGCAAGGATTTCTCGTTCGTGCCGCTGCGCCCCGAGCTCGTGATCGAAGTGGCGTACGACTACATGGAAGGCGACAGGTTCCGGCACACCACGCAGTTTCGCCGCTGGCGGCCGGACAGGACCCCCGAGAGCTGCACGTACTCCCAGCTTGAGGAGCCCGCTGAATACGATCTCGGGGAAATCCTGCAGCTGCCGAACAGCTAGGACGTTGCCAACCCGCTGCTACGTCGCTGGTACCAACGGAGCCGCGGGTTGGCGACTGTGTTACTCCTCGTGGCCTTGGTCGCTGCTCATGCTGCCTTCGGCGGGCGGGGTTTCTCCCGGGGGGACTCCGCCGCCAGGCTCCAGGCCAGTGACGTTGCCGTCGAGGGGATCCGGGTTGGCGGATGCGGCGGGGTCCTCATCCTCGTCCTGGCGCATATCGGGATCCTCGTGGATGCTGTCGGCATCGGACGTAGTGTCAAACGGCCCTGTGGCGCCGGTTGCGCCGAAGCCCTGGGTTTCTTCATTCGAGGTTTTGTCAGTCACGATCGGCCCTTTCGTAAGCAAACTTACTAATGTGCTTGCTCCGCCAGCCTAGCCGGGACCAGCTAACCCAACAAGCCAATTCAACAAGCCAACTCAACAAGCCGAGCCCGCAACCAACCCAATAGGGGGCACTCAACTCAGGCGCCGGCGTCGTGCGTCAGCGCTCAGAGGTGAGTCGTCGTGGCGGTGACGAAGCTCCGGATGGCATCCGCCACGGCCTTGGGACGCATGTGTTGCGCCACGTGCCCGACCCCCGGAATCTCCACCAAACGCCCCTGCGCGACTGCCCTTGATAGCCGCAGCGCCCAGTCCGGTCCCGCCACATGGTCGCGGCTGCCCCGCAGGATCAGCACCGGCACCCCAACGCCCGCCAGCCGTTCCTCGGTCCGGTAACTCATCATGAGGGGAAGTTCAGTGAGGTACCAGCGCGGGCCGCACCGGAAGTAGTCCGAGATGACGATCCAGTTGGACGACGGGCTTTCGCGGAGCAGCCCGTCCAGGAAGAGCGCCAAAGACTGGCGGCGAACGTTCTTGTGCCGGGAATCCACCACCGGCCCCATCAGCACCAACTGTTTGATCTGATCCGGGGCATGCAAAGCCGCTTCGATGGCAAACTGCACTCCCATCGAGTGCCCCACCAACACGTAGGAGTCGATGCCACAGGTCTTAAGCGCCTCAGCAATGAAGGCTCCGTAATCCTCCACTGAAAGCTGACGGCCGGGCTTGGGTGTTCCGCCAAAACCGGGCAGGTCCAGGGAATAAGTGGGCGCGCCCGCGGCCAGGACTGCGTGAAGCCGCGCCAAGTACCGATGCGATACGCCAATGCCATGAATCAGGATGTAGGCGGGCTCAGTCAGGGGCTCTGCGCCCGGTTCCGGCCGGGGCGTGCCCTCCGTCCAGAGAATCCGTCCGGTCAGGCCCCTGACGTCGACGTCGGCGGACAGGAATGTTGCCGCCTTGTTCTGCGCCTTGCCCCGCGCGTTCACTGGTTTTCCAGGCTCTGCAGGAACACCGGAGCCCCCGGCCCGCTCACTTCGTCGTGCCTGATCGGCCGACCGGACACAGCAAGCAGCAGGGCTATGGCCGGACCTTCAACTGTGGGACCGTTGCCATGATCGAACGGAGTGTCAGTGGCTACCAAGCGCCAGCCCCCGGCGATTTCCTTGCCGCCACCCATTTTGGTGGTGGTCTTCACTTGATAGCTCAGAGCGGTGGCCACATGCTCGGCAGGGTATTCGCGGCGGATCCCCAGGGGACGCCGGATGTCCTCTCCGTGCACGAACGCCTCAACCAAGCGGGTGGCTAAGCTCGCCGGCGGGCCTGAGGTCCGTGAGAGCACAGCGCGCAGCCCGTTCAGCGTCTGCGAGGGTTCTCCTGTGTTTTCGCGCTCCACACCCTCGGCGTTATCGCGGTCAAAGTCCATGCGGGAAGCTATCAGCCGGCGGATGAAGTTGAGCCGCGTCGTCTTAGCGCTGTCGATGACGTGGGCCAGGACGTCGTGCACATCCCAACCGGCACACAACGACGGCGTCTGCCATTGAGCTGTTGGAAGCGGCTCCAAATCCTGCAGCAGGGCACGGCGTTCATGGTGCACCACGGGCCAGACGGTCGAAGGGGAACTTGAAGCCATACCGCTATTCAACAGCATGCCGGGATTCGAGGGCGGTTAAGTGGTCGCTTCGTTCTTTTAGCCGGCGTCATCGCCTGCACTCAGTTCCGCCTGCTGCCTTTTCTTCTGCGTTTCAAGCCACGCCATGATGGCGGCCTGCCGGATCCGACGATGCGTCCCCCGGTACTCCACCGGTATTTCGCCGCGGTCGGTCATGTTGCGCAGATAGGTGTGAGAGATGCCCGCGAGATCTGCGGCCTGCGATGTGGTGAGCATTTCCTCGACGCTGCTCACCGTCACCGTTTCGCCACGGCTCAGTCTCGCGAGGAGGTCGACGACGGCGTCCCTCGCCTCATTCGGTAGGCGGTGGACCGTGCCATCCACGAACACGGTGATGTCGTTGCTGTCCTCGAGGGAGCGCGCCAGATTCCGGGCGTCGTCGGCGGGGAGACCGGCCGTGACGCGGGGAGCTATCAATGCCATGGCAGAAGCCTAGCCTGTGGGAGCCGGGGGCCTGAGTGAGCTGCCCATTTCGATGGTTCCCTGCGGGCAGTGCCGTGCGCACGGCACGGTGTGCGGCCTGGCCACGAAACGGGTGAGGGCGGCCGATCCGGGCAGCCTACAGCGATGCCCGAAGCTCGGCGGCATTGGCCAGCTCTGCAGCCAACCCTTCACCAGCGTTCAGGGCAAGGGCGTCCACGCAGCGAGCTACCCGATTCGGGGGTTCCCTGCGGGCAATGCCGTGCGCACGGCACGGTTGGCAGGGAACCCCCGAAACGGGGGCAACCCGTGCAGAAGGAGAAGAAGCCCGCCCGCTTCAGCTACTCCGCGTCCAGGTCCGTCTCCAGCAGCTTCACCAGCGCGTCCAGCGCAGCGTCGGCGCCGTCCCCCTCAGCCCGCAGCACAACGACGTCGCCCTTAGCGGCGCCGAGCGTCATGAGCGAAAGGATGCTGGCGGCGTCGAGCGCGTCATCGGCAGGTTCGCCTTGCATGGCAATGCTGACTTCCACGGGCTGCTCGCCAGCGGCTTCCGCGAACAGGGCGGCAGGGCGGGCGTGCAGGCCGGACCGGCTGGCGATGGTTGCTGTGCGTTCGGGCATGGTTCTCCTAAAGGTCGGAAACGGACGTTAGAGGCCGAGCTCTTCGAGCACGGGCAGCTTGGCGCGAACCCAGTCGCGGGCTTCGGTGGCGCTGGGAGCGGACAGGGCCAGCGTGGCCAGCTCCTGGGCCTGTTCAAGCGTCACGGTTTTCAGGACAGTCCCGACGGCGGCCAGCGAGCGCGCGGTCATGGACAGCGTGGTGACGCCCAAGCCGGTCAGTACGACGGCGAGTGCCGGGTCAGCTGCTGCCTCACCACAGACGCCCACGGGCTTGGCACTACCTTCGCGGCCAGAGCTTTCCTGCTCCGCACCTTCAACGGTGAGCTGCACGAGCCTCAGCACGGCGGGCTGCCACGGAGTGTTGAGTTCCGCGAGGGGTCCGAGCTGGCGGTCCGCGGCCATGGCGTACTGAGTGAGGTCGTTGGTGCCAAGGGAGGCGAACCCGACTTCGCGCAGCACCGTGGCAGCGGTCAAAGCCGCGGAAGGAACTTCCACCATGACACCAGGTGTCTGGATTCCGGCGGCGGCGCACAGTGAGGCGAATCGTCCGGCTTCCGCGGCCGTGGAGATCATGGGGGCCATGACCCAAACGTCTGCTTCGGACTCCGAAGCTGCCCGGGCGATGGCTTCGAGCTGACGCTCCAGGACACCAGGCGTGGTGAAGTCGGTGCGGTAGCCGCGAACACCCAGTGCAGGGTTGGGTTCGGTGGCGTCCGTGAGGAACGGGAGGGGCTTGTCGGCGCCAGCGTCAAGAGTGCGCAGGACAACCTTCTTACCCGGGAATGCGTCAAACACGGCTTTGTAGGCTGCGGCTTGCTCGTCCACGGAGGGCTCGGTGTCGCGCTCCAGGAAGCAGAATTCCGTGCGGAACAGGCCGACGCCTTGGGCGCCCAAAGCGGCAGCAGCCACGGCGTCCTTGGCACCGCCCACATTGGCGAGGAGCGGCACCAGGTGGCCGTCCGCCGTCGTGCCGTTTCCGTCGAATTCGGCGAGGGTGGCGGAGGTTTCCGCCCAGGCCGTAGCGGCAGCGCGGTGCTCGTCAGCGGGTGAAACGGCCACAAAACCAGCCGCGCCGTCCACATAGACCTCGGTTCCATCAGCAATGTCGTCAACACCATGCGCGGCAACCACGGCCGGCAGGCCGAGCGAGCGGGCGATGATGGCCGTGTGGGACTGCGGGCCACCACCTGAGGTCACCAGTGCCTGCACCACCGCGGGATTCAGTGTTGCGGTGTCGGCGGGAGCGAGGTCCTCGGCCACCAGGATGAAGGGTGTGTCGGAGGCAGGGATGCCGGGAGCGGACACGCCGCGAAGTTCGGCCACGATGCGGGCGCGTACATCCAGGACGTCGGTGGCGCGCTCGGCCATGTAGCCGCCCAGGTTGTGCAGCATTTCGGAAACGGACGCACCGGCCTCCCAAATAGCGCGCTCTGCCGAGGATCCGGCAGCGATGAGCTTGCTCGCGGACTTCAGGAGCATGGTGTCTTTGGCCATGAGGGCCGTGGCTTCGAGGACGGCTTTGCCGTCGCCGGAAGCACTGTCCGCGCGTCCCTTGAGTTCGTCATGGACGGCCTGCGCAGCCGCTTTCAAGCCCGCGACGGCGTCTTCCGGGCTCACGTCCGCAGCCAATCGCTCTCCCGACGGCGGTTCACTCACCGGCTTGGGCATCTGGCGGACGGAACCAATGATGCGGCCAGGGCTTACCCCTACTCCTTGGAAATTCTGCACTGAATCCTCTGTTCCTGCTTGTTGGTTCAGGCCCGCCGGCGACGGCACCGGGAGCCTCGAAAACTAGCCTACAAAATTCCTTTGTGAGCCACTTCATATAGCAACGCTATAGATGCTAGGGTAGCGGTTATGAGTTTCGATGACCAGCTTCCGCCTAAAATTCGGTTGCTTCGCGCAGCTGCCGAATTGCTGGCGAATTCGGAGGGGTCAGCGGTCTCGACGCGCCAGATCACCAAGCTTGCCGGGGTCACGGCGCCAACGCTCTACCACCACTTTGGCGACAAAGAAGGCCTGTTCGACGCCGTCGTATCAGCCGGCTTTGAAGAGTACGTGGCGGGGGAGCGGGACTTTGCACCGTCCGGGGAGCCCTTGGAAGACGTCCGGCGGATGTGGGACAACCACGTCCAGTTCGGGCTGAGCCAACCCCATCTTTATTTGGTCATGTTCGGCAATATCAGGCCGGAAAGTCGCCCGGCAATCGTGGCCGATGCTGAAGCGCTTCTGGAAGAAATGCTGAACAAAGCCGCTATCGCCGGACAGATCAATGTGCCGCCCCGGGAAGCGGCGCGGAGCATCCTGGCGGCCAACGTGGGCGTCACGCTCATGCTGATCGCAGAACCGGTGGAGGAACGGAATCTCGAGCTCTCAACCATGACCCGGGATTCCATGATTTTCGCCGTCTCCACGGACACCGCCCGTGGCGCCGCAGGGGACGACTCCGGCAAGTCGTCCGTAGTTGTTGCGGCAATCGCCCTGAATGCGGCACTGCAGGCCTCGCATTCGGACCAACTTTCCAGCTCTGAACTGAAGCTCTTCCTTGAATGGCTTCACCGCATTTCCAGCAGCTCCTAAAGGCTGCGCTCTCTCGATCTATATCGACTGACCCCGCGCCGCCGCGGGACACACGTTAGGAATTCACATGGCAACAGAGACAGTTGCGAAGCCCCGCACCAGCGTGCGCGTTGGTGTCCAAAAGTTCGGAACATTCCTGTCCGGCATGATCATGCCCAACATCGGCGCCTTCATCGCCTGGGGCCTCATCACGGCCCTGTTCATCGAGAAGGGCTGGATTCCAGTTGCGGAACTGGGTGGTTTCGGCACGAACGCCGAGGGTGATCCCAACGTGGGCATCGTCGGCCCCATGGTCACGTATCTCCTTCCGATCCTGATCGCCTACACAGGTGGCCGGATGGTCTACGACGTCCGCGGCGGCGTGGTCGGCGCCATTGCAACCATGGGAGTCATCGCAGGTACTGACGCGCCGATGTTCATCGGGGCCATGATCATGGGCCCGCTGGGTGCCTGGACCATGAAGAAGATCGATGCCCTGTGGGACGGCAAGATCCGCCCCGGTTTCGAGATGCTGGTCAACAACTTCTCGGCCGGTATCTGGGGCGCGCTGTTGGCGCTGGGTGGCTTCTACGGCCTTTCCTGGGTAGTCCAGCGCTTCACGGACGGCGCCGGCGCAGTTGTCGGGTTCCTGGTCAACAACGGCCTGCTGCCACTGACCAGCATATTCATCGAGCCGGCCAAGGTCCTGTTCCTCAACAACGCCATCAACCACGGCGTGCTGACTCCGCTGGGCATCCAGCAGTCGCTGGAACAGGGCAAGTCCATCCTGTTCCTGCTTGAAGCCAACCCCGGCCCGGGCCTGGGCATCCTGTTGGCGTACATGTTCTTTGGCCGTGGCGCCGCGAAGGCTTCGGCTCCAGGTGCCGCGATCATCCACTTCCTCGGTGGTATTCACGAAATCTACTTCCCGTACGTCCTGATGAAGCCGATTATCATCCTGGCTGCCATCGGCGGTGGCATGACGGGCATCGCTACCCTGGCCATCACCAATTCCGGCCTGGTTGCACCTGCCGCGCCGGGTTCCATCATCGCGGTTTTGGCACAGACGTCCCGAGACAGCTACGTTGGCGTGATTCTCGCTGTCGTCCTGGCCACGGCAGTGTCCTTCCTCATTGCCGCGGTCATCCTGCGGACCTCAAAGAACAAGGGCGAGGACGACCTCTCCGCAGCTACATCCCGTATGGAGTCCATGAAGGGCAAGAAGAGCTCCGTCTCCTCGGCGCTCACCGGTACCAACGCCGGTGCCCAAGGCGGCGCCGTCCTCACCCGCCCTGTGCAGAACATCGTGTTCGCTTGCGACGCAGGCATGGGTTCCAGTGCCATGGGTGCCTCGGTGCTGCGCAACAAAATCAAGGCCGCTGGCTTCCCGGATGTGAAGGTCACAAACTCTGCCATCGCGAACCTCAGCGACACGTTCGACGTTGTGGTCACGCACCAGGACCTGACCGAACGTGCACAGCCACGCACGTCCAGCGCGGTGCATTACTCGGTGGACAATTTCATGAACAGCCCCAAGTACGACGAAATCGTGGAACTGGTGAAGACCAGCAACACCGAAGGCCCTGCTGCCGCCCACGCAGACAGCGCGGTCGAGGCGGCAGTAGCCGCCACGCACGGGGCGCATGCCGCTGAGCCGGCTGCCGCCGCCGAAGGCAAAGGCGTCCTGCTCCGCGAAAGCGTTGTCCTGAACGGCACTGCAACCGATCGTGACGCAGCGATCGACGAGGCCGGAAAGCTCCTGCTGGATCGCGGCGCCGTGGACGTCAGCTATGTCCACGCCATGCACGAGCGCGAGGAATCCGTGTCCACATATATGGGCAGCTTCCTCGCCATCCCGCACGGCACCAATGATGCCAAGGAGCACATCAACCACTCGGCGGTGTCCATCATCCGCTACCCGGAGGGCATCGACTGGGGCGGCAAGCAAGTGAAGTTCGTGGTGGGCGTCGCTGGCATCAACAATGAGCACCTCCACATCCTTTCCTCCATCGCAAAGATCTTCACCAACAAGGCTCAGGTGGCCCAGCTGGAGGAAGCGACCACGGTTGACGAAGTTTTGGAGCTGTTCGGAAAGGTCAACGCATAGTGAAGGCAGTCCATTTTGGGGCAGGCAACATCGGGCGCGGCTTCGTGGGGTTGCTGCTTCACGAGGCCGGCTATGAGGTGGTATTCGCGGATGTTGCGGATGCGCTGATCAGCCAGCTCGCGTCGGCCAGCAGCTACAACGTTCATGAGGTGGGCGAGAACCCGGCGGTCAAGACCGTGACCGGTTTCCGCGCTTTCAACTCGGGTTCGCAGGAAGCCGCTGTTGTGGAGGAAATCTCGACGGCGGAGGTTGTCACCACTGCTGTGGGGCCGCACATTCTGAAGTTCGTGGCACCGGTGATTGCCCGCGGGCTGGCTGCCCGGCCCGCAGACTTGCCACCTCTGCAGGTCATGGCTTGCGAGAACGCCATCAACGCCACGGATCTCCTCCACACGGAGATCCGGGCCGCTTGGGACGATTCCGCCGGGGAGTTGGACGCCGTCGCGGTTTTCGCCAACACGGCGGTTGACCGTATCGTCCCCAATCAGGCGCCAGGCCAAGGTCTGGATGTCACGGTGGAGACCTTCTACGAGTGGGTCATTGACCGCACGCCGTTTGATGGCGACGCACCGGTGATCCCTGGTGCCACATTCGTGGACGAGCTTGGCCCGTACATCGAGCGCAAGCTGTTCACCGTGAACACGGGGCACGCCTCGGCGGCCTACTTTGGTTACGCAGCAGGCTTGGAGAAGATCTCCGATGCCATGGCTGATCCGGCTGTGGGTGCGAGGGTCCGGGCGGTGCTGGAGGAAACCAAGGAACTGTTGGTTGCGAAGCACGGGTTCGTGGAGGCCGAGCAGGAAGCGTATGTGCAGAAGATCCTGTCCCGTTTCACCAACCCGCATCTGCCGGACACGGTGAATCGTGTAGGTCGGGCGCCTCTGCGGAAGCTAAGCCGGCATGACAGGTTTGTGGGCCCTGCCGCGGAGTTGGCTGAGCGTGGCGTGACGCCGGTGGCCCTCCTCGAGGCGATGTCGGCTGCCCTCCGTTTCGACGACGGTAGCGACGACGAAGCCGTGGAGCTCGCCAACTTGCTGTCCGAACTGGACGCGACTGCCGCCGTCGAGCGCATCACGGAACTGACGCCGTCGCACCCGCTGTTCCCGGCGGTCCAAAAGATCGTGGAGGATCGTCAGGCCGAAGCGTAAACACTCCGACGCAAAGTCATAAAGGCTCTCCAGTGGTAGAAAAACAAGTGAGTTCTGTCACTTTTAACCACTGGAGAGCCTTTCGGTTTTGAAGTTAGCCTCACCTTACTAATAGAGTCAAAAAGCAATTAGGCAACAGATCTATGACTTATTAGTGAGCGGAGTGCTGGCGTGAAAAAGAGGCTGTCGAGCTACATCGGGGCATTGGCTGCAGGCGCTGCCTTGCTGGCTGTTACGGCGTGTGGAGGCGGGGCAACGGCTTCCTCGCAGCCCGGGGAAGCCGGCACCATCACCATCGAGCACGCCCAGGGCTCCACCTCCAACGTTCCCGTGAACCCGGCCAAGGTTGTCACCTTCGACCTCGGCGTGTTGGACACCATGAACGCGCTCGGGGTCGAACCCTCTGGCGTTCCCGTAGCGAGCTACCCGGAGGCACTGAAGAAATTCTCCGAGGCCAAGTACGCCAAGGTTGGCTCGCTCAAGGAGCCGGACTTCGAAGCCGTCAGCTCTGCCGCGCCGGACCTCATCATCGTCTCCGGCCGCACCGCCGGCGCCTATGAGGAACTGAGCAAGATCGCACCGACCATCGACCTCTCGGTTGACGCTGCCAATCCCATGGAAAGCTTCAAGGCCCAGGCGGAGAAGCTCGGCAAGATCTTCACGAAGGAAGGCGAAGTCGCTTCCAGGCTCGCAGAGGTAGACAAGACCGTCGCGGACACCAAGGGCAAGGCCGCATCGGCCGGCAAAGGCTTGATCGTCCTCACCTCAGGCGGCGAAGTCACCGCCTACGGCGCTGGCTCCCGCTTCGGCATCATCCATGACGTCCTGGGCGTTCCGACCGCCGCCGACGTCAAGACCGAGGGCTCCCACGGCGAGGCCGTTTCCTTCGAATACATCAAGGAAACCAACCCGGACATCCTGTACGTCATCAACCGCGACACCGCGATCGGCACTGCTGGCTCCACCGCCAACCCGATCCTGGACAACGAGCTCGTGAAGTCCACCAACGCCGCCAAGAACAACAAGATCGTCAACCTCGATCCTGCCGGCTGGTACATCGTTGGCTACGGCTTGAACAACGTTCAGGCCATGGTCACGGCAGTGTCCGACTCCGTCGCCTGATACCGCATCACCTGAAATCCTGACGTGACAACTACAGCCGTGCGCCCCACGGCACCAGCAAGCCGCAACCGGACTGGCGAGAACGCCCGCCTGGTTGCGGCTGCTGCCGTTGTGCTTGTGATCGCGGTCGGCAGTATCTTCGTTGGGGTCAGTGACGTCTCACTGCCCGCCTTGTTGGCGAACGACGCCGGTGCTTGGGAAATCTTCCAGGTCTCCAGGGTGCCGCGCACCTTGGCTGTGGTCCTGGCCGGCATGGCCGTCGCCGTTGCCGGATTGATCATGCAACTCATGGCCCGGAACCGCTTTGTTGAGCCGTCCACCGTTGGCACTGTGGAGTCTGCGACACTGGGCATCCTGGTGGTCACGGTGCTGGCCCCGGACTCTCCCATCCTCACCAAGATGCTGGTGGCTTCTGTGTTCGCCGTGCTGGGCACGGCGCTCTTCCTGGCCATTCTCCGCAGGCTTCCGGCACGCAATACCCTGCTGATTCCGTTGGTGGGCATCATGCTTGGCGGCGTCATTGCGGCCGTCACTACTTTCTTCGCCTACCGCTTCGACCTCCTCCAAACCCTCAGCAACTGGATGATCGGTGACTTCTCCGGCGTGCTCCGTGGGCGGTATGAACTGCTGTGGATCGTGGCTGTGCTGGTCTTGGTGGGCCTCTTTGCTGCTGACCGCTTCACTGTTGCCGGAATGGGCCAGGACTTCACCACCAACCTGGGCCTCAACTACGCCCGCACCATGCGGCTCGGCTTGATGATCGTCTCGTTGATCTCGGCTGTTGTGGTTACCACGGTGGGTGCCGTGCCATTCCTCGGCCTGGTGGTCCCCAATATCGTCTCCTTGCTGTTCGGCGACAACCTCCGCCGTGCGGTTCCTTGGACAGCCCTTTTTGGAGCGGCATTCGTTCTGGTCTGCGATATCATCGGCAGGACCATCCGATTCCCCTATGAGGTGCCAGTGGGCATGGTCATGTCAGTCCTTGGCGCCATTCTCTTCCTCTTCCTGCTCTTGAGGAAACGCAATGCCTGAAAACCCCGTGTCCATGGCGCCGGCGCCCTCTGCTCCTGCCCGCATGCGGTGGCGGGAAGCCATCCGGAGCACCCCGCCGGGACTGGTGATCGCCATCTTGGCGATTGCCGCCGTCGTGCTTGTTGCCGTTTTCCTGACGATCGACCTCAAGGGCAACATCGCATACGTGCTGCCGCGCCGGGCTATCAAAGTGTCCGCGATGCTGCTGGTGGCCGTAGCGGTGGGCGTGTCTACGCTGCTGTTCCAGACCGTGACGGCCAACCGGATCCTGACGCCGTCCATCATGGGTTTCGATTCCCTGTACATCCTGGTGCAGACCGCCTTGGCGTTCGTTGCCGGTGCCGCGACGCTGGCGACCGCTCCATCCACGCTCAAGTTCGGGGTGGAGATCCTGCTGATGGTGGGGTTCAGCGCATTCCTGTACCGGTGGATGTTCACGGGTGCCACGCGATCGCTGCACCTGCTGTTGCTCGTGGGAATCGTGCTCGGTACCTTGTTCCGTGGTTTCTCCTCGCTCCTGCAGCGGCTGATGGAACCGAGCGAATTCATCATCCTGCAGGACTTGTTCTTTGCCAGTTTCAACAACGTGGATCCAGGGTTGCTGGGAGTTTCCGCTGTGCTGATTGCCCTTGTATGCGTTGCTGTGTGGCGCATGCGGCACACTTTGGACGTGCTGGCGCTGGGCCGTGAAGTGGCCATCAACGTGGGCGTCGATCACAAACGCGTGGTGATGCGGGTGCTGCTCGCGTGCTCGCTGCTGGTGGCGATTTCCACTGCTCTTGTGGGGCCGGTGACGTTCTTCGGGCTCTTGGTTGTCAGCCTCGGTTACCAGCTCTGCCGTGGATTCCGGCATGCGTGGCTGCTGCCGATCGTGGTCCTTATTGGTGCGATCGCACTGGTGGGCGGCCAGTTGTTACTGGAACGGGTGTTCGGCTTCGCCACTGCTTTGAGCGTGATCATTGAGTTCACCGGCGGCATCCTCTTCCTCTACTTGTTGCTGAAAGGCTCGCTGAAATGATCGCTGAGGTCTATCCATGATTACCGTCCGCAACGTGACCAAGCGCTACGGCGGAGCCACCGTGCTGGATGACGTGTCCTGCGAAATTCCCCGCGGCGGCATCACGTCCATCATTGGTCCCAACGGTGCGGGCAAGTCCACGCTGCTCTCCCTGATCAGCCGCCTGCAGCCCATGGATGCCGGGGGAGTGTCCGTTGCCGGCCTGGGCGTCACGGCGACGCCCAGCAAGGAACTGGCCAAGACCATGGCAATCCTCCGGCAGGAAAACCATCTGACCATGCGGCTGACTGTCCGTGACCTCGTGGCGTTCGGGCGCTTTCCGCACAGCGGTGGCCGGCCAACGGTTGAGGATCTCGAGCACGTTGACGAGGCCATCCGTCAGTTGGACCTCACATCCATGGCGGACAAGTTCGTGGACGAGCTCTCCGGCGGTCAGCGTCAGCGTGCCTACATTGCGATGGTGCTGGCTCAGGACACTGAATACCTGTTGCTTGATGAACCGCTCAACAACCTGGACATGAAGCACTCCGTGGAAATGATGCGGCTGCTGCGGCGCTTGGCCGATGAACTCGGAAAGACAATCGTGCTGGTGGTCCACGACATCAACTTCGCGTCCTGTTACTCGGACACCATCCTGGCTATGAAAAACGGCCGGCTCATCCATCAAGGCACGCCCTCGAACATCATGCGTGCGGAGATGCTGCGCGACGTCTACGACATCGACATCCGCATTGAGGAGATCGACGGCAACCGTATCGGCGTGTACTTCGCCTGACGTCCCTGCCCGCCTGCTTCGGTAAGGTCAGCAACCTTACTTTCGAGGGAAAACGCTGCTAACTTGGCAGCATCGCTGATGTGGATCGCCGGACCGGACCGTGGCCCGGCAGCGGAAAACAGGAGGTATCTTCAGTGAACGACACCCCTCAGCACAATGAACTGCCTTTGGCTGATTACGATCACATCCCCAGTGGAACCTTGCCGTCCAGGATCTCAGGTCTGGACCAGGGTGGGATCGAGCAACTCCTCAGCTACGAGCGAGCCCATGGCAACAGGCTGCCGGTCGTCCAAATTCTGGAGCACCGGCTTGATGCGCTCAAGAACGGCGCTGAGCCCAGCGGGACCACGTCGCCCAGCACTCCCGAGGTCAGCCGGACCAGTACGGGTTCACCAGTCAGCCCGGCAACGTCCGGCCCGCCGATCAACCCGCCGTCCCAGGGCGTTCCCACCAATCCGTCACAGCCGCGGTGACATGGGGCAGAGGGTGATGTGAATTAACGCCGACGTCGGCACCCAATCCCGGGTGCCGTCGTCGTAGTCTCTGCGTGTTCCAGAGTTAGCGCGCTGCCGCGGTTTCAGCCTCGGACATCTGCTGGAGAGAGAACATGGCAATGAAGGGTCTCTGGCCCGCTCTGATCGCTAGGCGATCTGGCGCTTGTAGGCCGCTGTGGCAACCGCGTAGGAGACGGCGAGGATCCCCAGGCACCAAGCCAAGGCCACCCAAATATCGCCGCCCTCTGGGCGTTGCGCGAACAGGTCCTGGATGGTGTTCACGATTGACGTCACCGGCTGGTTTTCGGCGAACCAGCGGACCGGCCCCGGCATGGTCTCCGTGGGGACGAAGGCCGAGCTGATGAACGGCAGGAAGATCAGCGGGTAGGAGAACCCGCCGGCGCCATCCACCGATTTGGCTGAGAGGCCCGCGACGATCGCAATCCACGTGAGCGCCAAGGTGAACAGCGCCAGGATGCCTGCGACGGCCAGCCAGTCCAGCACGTTGGCCGAAGTGCGGAAGCCCATGAGGAGAGCCACCAGGACGATGATCAACAACGAGAGTCCGTTGGCCACCAGCGACGTCAGCACGTGGGCCCATAGAACGGATGAGCGTGCTATGGGCATGGACTGGAACCGCTCGAAGATGCCGCTCTGCAAGTCGGTGAAGAGTCGGACTGCCGTGTAAGCGATGCCGGAGGCGATCGCAATCAACATAATGCCCGGGAGCAGGTAGTTCACGTAGTTCTCGGTGTCGGTCCTGATGGCTCCGCCGAACACGTAGACGAACAGCAGCATCAGGGCGATCGGCGTGATCGCAGTGGTGATGATGGTGTCCACGCTCCGGAAGATGTGCCGCATGGAACGGCCCAGCAGGACCGAGGTATCTGCAAAGAAATGGGTACTCATGACCTGTCCTTTACTGACTCGTTGTTAGCCGCTTCGGCGCCGTTATTGGTGCCGGTGCCCACGAGGGCCAGGAAGATGTCCTCCAGGCTCGGCTGCTTCTCCACGTATTCCACCTTGGCCGGCGGCAGCAGCTGCTTGAGCTCGGCGAGGGTGCCATTGGCGATGATGCGACCCTCATGCAAGATGGCAATCCGGTCCGCGAGTTGCTCGGCTTCGTCGAGGTACTGCGTGGTGAGCAGGACCGTGGTTCCTTTCTTGGCGAGGTTCTTGACGATCTGCCATACCTCCAGCCGGGCCTCCGGGTCGAGGCCGGTAGTTGGTTCGTCCAGAAAGATCACCTTCGGGTCGCCGATCAGGCTCATGGCAATGTCCAGGCGCCGACGCATACCTCCGGAGTACATGGCCACCTTGCGGGAGCCTGCTTCGGTGAGGCCGAACTGCGCCAGCAGCTCGTCTGCGATTCCGCCCGGGTTCTTCAGGTGACGCAGCTTCGCCACCAGGACCAGGTTCTCCTTGCCAGTCAGGACTTCATCCACTGCGGCGAACTGTCCGGTAAGGCTGATGGACTGCCTCACTTGGAGTGACTCTGTTGCAACATCAAAGCCTTCGACGGCGGCCGAGCCGGCGTCCGCTTTCAGCAGCGTCGACAGGAGTTTCACCATAGTGGTCTTGCCCGAACCATTGGAGCCAAGTAGGGCAAAGACGGTGCCGGGCTCTACTTCAAAATCCACTCCCCGGAGCACGTGAAGATCCTTGTAAGACTTCTCGATGCCCTTTACGCGGATTGCCGAAGTAGCCATTATCCCGCCTCCTTCGCTTTGTCGATTGCCTTGGTAAGGCGCTCGCGTTCCTTGTCGATCCATCGCTTACCGCCGTAGGCCTGGGCGAAGCTTTCGGCGAATTCGATGGGGTCTTCGCCGACGATTTCGCCCACAGGCGTACCGTCAATTGCGGCCCGTTCCCATAGGTCGGCCAGGTCGGTGAACATCTGCACCATGGTGTCGCCCTCAGTGACGCCGCCGTAGTACATCAGATACCGGTTGAAGGCCGTGGCCACTGTCAGGTAGGGCTCAGGCAGGGCATTAATCCTGGCCTTGGCTTGCTTGTACTGCTTCTTCTGCTCAAGTGATCCGGTGACGAGTTCGATCCATTTCGCTGCCATGCTAATTTCCTTCCTTGCGGAGCTCTTCAATCCGTCCGGACAAGAAACTCCAGGTGTTCCAGAATTCGTTCAGTTCCTTTTTGCCTTGCGCATTGAGCGTGTACACCTTGCGGGGCGGCCCCTTTTCGGACGGACGCTTTTCAACATCCACCAGCCCCTTTTGCTCGATCCTGACCAGCAGTGCGTACACGGTGCCTTCAGCGATCTCGGTGAATCCTTGCTCCCGGAGCAGCGTGGTGATCTCGTACCCGTACGCTGCCTTTCCGGTCAGGAGGGCCAGAACAATGCCCTCCAATGTGCCTTTGAGCATCTCCGTCATTTGTTTGCCCATCGGACACCTCCCTCGCTACTCAGTATTACTAGCTACCACTACATAGTAAAACTAGGTACCGGTACTTAGCAATACTGAGTTCTAGATGTGTTCTATCGGATGGCAAGCTGGGGTGGTGAGTACTCAATCCGGTGCCGTGCCCGCTTTGTTCACCGCCGCCGTCGAGCGCGGGAACTTCACCCTTAGGCGCGCCCGGAAGGGTGACCTGCCGCAGATCCTCGCGTTGCTCGCCGACGACCAGCTGGGCGCCACCCGCGAAAGTGCCGACGATTTATCGCCCTACGAGCGGGCTTTTGACGCGATCGACGCCGACCCTTCACACCTTCTGGTGGTGGGCGAACTCGACGGCGATGTTGTGGCTACCTTCCAGCTCAGCTACATCCCGGGCCTCTCGCGCAAGGGGTCCTGGCGGGCGCAGATCGAGGCGGTTAGGGTTTCTGAGGTGTCGCGGGGGCAGGGGTGTGGGTGCGCTCATGATCCGATGGGCTATTGACCAGGCCCGGGAGCGTGGCTGCTCGCTGGTGCAGCTCACCACGGACAAGTCCCGCGTTTCGGCTCATCGTTTCTATGAGCGGCTGGGCTTTGTCGCGAGCCACGAGGGCATGAAGCTCACGCTGTAGGACGATGACTTCTCGCCGTTTTCCACATAGGAAGGTTCCCGCCTTACTGTGCCTCTGGGCTGCTGGAAGAGTTGGGCCATGGAGAAGATTTGGGAGCAGTCAGCGATTGATCCGTCCGCAGTTGCCCTCGGGGAGAGGGCTGGGTCTGATGGTGGCTCCGTACCTTGCGTTTCTCAACTCAGCACACTTCTTGCTGCCATCCCTCTCGGTATCGGCAGCGGTGAGCTGATCGACCAAATCCGTGGGCTCGAAAACTTGAAGTCGGCCGCTGTCGGCCTCCAGGCCCGTGCCGCGGTGGCTTTGGATCTTGCGCAACGGCAGGAGCAGGCAGTTGCCGGTGTTCCCGATTCTGAGCAAGGGCAAGGTGTCGCCGCTCAGCTTGCACTGGCCCGGCGTGAATCACCGAACCGCGGATCCCGTCTCCTTGGGCTGGCGAAGGCGTTGGTAACTGAGATGCCTCGCACTATGGCCGCTTTGGAATCGGGCCAGCTCAACGAATGGCGCGCCTCGTTGCTCGTGAGAGAGACAGCGTGCCTCTCCTCGGAAGATCGGTGGGCAGTGGACCAGGAACTCGCACCTGACACGGGTACCTTCGAGGGCGCCGGCGACAAGGCAGTCATCGACGCCGCGAAAGCCGCCACCTACCGGCGCGATCCCCGTTCCGTTGCCCAGCGTGCCAGTCATGCTGCCACGGAGCGAACAGTGACCCTGCGCCCTGCGCCGGACACTATGACATACCTGACTGCATTGCTTCCTGTAGCTCACGGGGTTGCCGTCTATGCCGCGCTTTCCCGCAAGGCAGACTCGGCACGTTCTGGTGGGGACTCCCGGATTCGCGGACAAGTTATGGCAGATACCCTCGTCGAACGCATCACCGGGAGGCGCGGCGGGATTAGCGGTGTAGGCCTCGAGGTCATCATGACGGACCGCACGCTGCTGCAGGGGGACAGCGAGCCGGCGCGACTCAAGGGCTACGGGATAGTCCCGGCGGCGTGGGCAAGAGCCCTTGTTGGCGCTGGAGGGGCTGCCCCATCCGGAGGAGGACGGGAGTCCGCGACGGGCGGTGGTCCGGCGCCAAAGCAGGACGAGGAGTTCACCGTGTGGCTTCGCCGGCTCTATACAGCGCCGTCCACGGGCGAACTCATCACTATGGACTCCAAGGCGCGGCTCTTCCCACCGAGGTTGAGGCGTTTTATCGAAGTCCGGGACGATACCTGCCGCACGCCCTATTGCGACGCGCCCATCAGGCATCTCGATCACGTTGTCCCGTGGCATTCAGGTGGAACCACAACCGTGAGCAACAGCGCAGGGCTCTGCGAAGCATGCAACCACACCAAGGAAAACCCGGGCTGGACGGCAAAGCAGTTGGCCGAAGATGTCCACACGCTGGAAGTCAGCACACCAACAGGGCATAGCTACCGATCGTCCGCACCACCCTTGCCTGGGCACGTGCGGAGACCCCTTCGTCCGCCAGGGCTTGACTATTAGGCACCCTAATTATTAGGCTTCCTAAATATGAGCTCCCATGATCCCCGCTTACTTGACATCGCACAGGAATTTCGTGAGTCACTACGACTCGGCGTGTACATGTTCCGGCGACTTGATCCTGAAGGTGACCTTACCGCCGCGCAATTAAGCCTGCTGTCCATGATTTCCGACGGCGGTCTACGCGTGGGCGATATCGCCAAGAACCTCGGCATCAAAGTCCCCAGCGCTACGGAGCAAATCATCAAGCTTGAGCGTTCAGGCTTGGTCACCCGCCAGCAGGATCCCGACGATTCACGAGCCGTACAGGTGGTCATCACCGAAGCCGGGACGTCTGCCCTCGACTCCGCCAATCAGCGACGCAACGCGATGGTGGCCGAGTTGCTTCAGGACCTCAGCAACGACGAGATTGAACAGCTCGCCGCAGCTTTGCCCGTGATCGCCAAGCTCAACAACTCGTTCCAGAACTAAGAAAACCAGCACCGACTAACCAAACCAGCACCTACAGGAGCAATTGAATGTCACGCCAGTTGGCTGACGCTTCAGCAAGCGCCGAAACAACCACTGAAACCGTCTTGGAAGCTGAAAGAGCTTCCTTCCTCAAGCAGCCCAAGGCGGTGTGGGCCACCGCGCTTGCGGCCGTTTTCGCCTTTATGGGCATCGGGCTCGTCGATCCGATTCTTCCGGCTATAGCCAAGAACCTTGAGGCATCCACCAGTGAAGTCTCGCTGCTGTTCACTAGCTACTTCCTGGTGACGGCGATCGCCATGTTGATCAGTGGATTCGTGTCCTCAAGGATCGGTGGGAAGAAGACCCTGCTGATCGGGTTGGCGATCATCGTGGCGTTTGCGTCTTTGTCCGGCCTTTCCGGCAGCGTTGAACAACTGGTGGGGTTCCGGGCGGGCTGGGGTCTTGGTAACGCTTTGTTCGTTGCTACCGCCTTGGCAGTGATCGTGGGCGTGGCCAGTGGCGGTACCGGGACGGCCATCATCCTTTATGAAGCAGCCCTTGGTTTGGGCATCTCGCTCGGCCCCTTGCTGGGGGCCCTTTTGGGTGGCTGGCAGTGGCGGGCGCCGTTCTTCGGCACCGCAGTGCTCATGGCCGCGGCCTTCATCGCGCTGCTCGCATTGTTGCCCAAAACGCCGGCTCCCGCTAAGAAGTCCAGCCTCAGGGATCCGCTGCTGGCTCTCGGGCATAAGGGCCTTCGCACTACAGCAGCCAGCGCACTGTTCTACAACTACGGCTTCTTCACCATTCTCGCCTTTACCCCCTTCATCCTGGGCATGGACGCCTACGGCATCGGGGGAGTGTTCTTCGGCTGGGGTATAGCTGTTGCCGTATTCTCTGTGTTCGTGGCTCCCGTGCTGCAGAAGCGGTTCGGGGCCGTCAAAGTCCTGACCGGAACATTAGCGGCGCTGATGCTCGACCTGATTGGCTTGGGGCTGGCCGCTGGGCACTCGGTGACAGCCGTCGTCGTGCTTGTCATTGCGGCAGGTGCCCTTCTGGGCATCAACAACACGGTTTACACGGAACTGGCCATGGGTGTCTCTGATTCACCGCGCCCCGTTGCATCCGCCGGCTACAACTTTGTGCGCTGGATGGGAGGCGCGCTTGCACCGTTCGCAGCAGCCCAGCTAGGTGAGCACTTTGGCCCGCAGGTCCCATTTTTCGCTGGTGCCGTTGCCATGGTTATCGCTATCTTGGTCGCTTTCGGAGGACGAGGTTACCTAAAATCCCAAGAACCACACTTGGTGTAACCCTCCGACGAACCACAAAAAAGCCCGGCGAATTTGGACCAGTTCCAGTCCGCCGGGCTTTTCTTGAGCTACCTCGCTTCGTCGGAAGTCACAGGCAGCGGTGCTACTGGTGCGCCCTTGGGAACGAACAGCGTTTCAGCCTGCTCCAGGGACATGCCGTTCGTCTCGGGAACCTTGAACATGACAAAGAAGAACGACGCCGCAGCGAAGGCTGCGTACATGGCGTACGTCAAAGGCAAAGAACCTGCCGCCATGATGGGGAAGCTGAGCGTGATGGCAAAGTTCGCGATCCACTGCGCGGCGGCTGCCAGGCCGAGGGCCCGGGCACGGATGCGCGACGGGAAGATCTCGCCCAGCAGCACCCATACGAGCGGGCCCCATGAGGCACCAAAGCTGATGACAAAGACGTTGGCAGCCACGAGGGCCACCGGACCCCAAGCGCCCGGAAGGCTGATCTCGGAGCCGGTACCAACAGCGGAGGAGAAGGCTAACGCCATAACGCCGAGGGACGCGGCCATGCCGATGGAGCCGGTCAGAAGAATGGGGCGACGTCCGATCCTATCCACCAAAGCGATGGCCACCAAAGTCACCAGGATGTTCGTGACGGATGTGGCGACGGAGATCGTCAGGGAGTCCTTTTCCTGGAACCCGACGGCCTTCCACAGCGTGGTGGAGTAGTAGAAGATCACGTTGATGCCAACGAACTGCTGCAGCACGGACAGGATGATGCCGATCCAGACCACTGGTAGCAGGCCGAACCTGTTACCCCGGAGCGAGCCCTTCTTGGTGGAGAGCTTTTCCTGCTGGATGGATTCCTGAATCTCGCGGATGTGGCGTTCGATGTCATCGCCCGGGATGAGCTTGTTGAAGATGGTGCGGGCTTGGTCTTCTTTGCCGTTGAGCACAAGGAAATGTGGGGACTCCGGCAGGCGGAAAGCGATCCAGCCGTACACCGCGGCGGGCAAGGCACAAGCGATGAACATCCAGCGCCAGGCTTCAATTCCCAGCCACAACGTCCCGTCCGCACCACCGGCCGAATTGGCCAGCACCGCATCGGAGAGCAGGGCTGCGAAGATGCCGGTGGTGATGGCGAGCTGCTGAAGCGATGCCAATCGCCCGCGTACATGCCGTGGGGAAATTTCTGAGATGTAAGCCGGGGCAATAACCGAGGCAAGCCCGATACCCAGGCCGCCCACCAGCCGCCAGAGAATGAGGTCCCAGACGCCGAACGCAAGCCCGGTTCCCACCGCGCTCACCAGGAAGAGCAGTGCGCCGATCTTCATGGCGGGGATGCGGCCGTACCGGTCAGCAATCTTGCCGGCGAAGTAGGCGCCGGCGGCACAGCCCAACAGGGCAACGGCCACCGCGAAGCCTGTTAGTGCCTCGCTCATGACGAACTCGTCCGCCATCGCATCCACGGCACCGTTGACCACGGACGAATCGAAACCGAAGAGGAACCCGCCCACTGCACCGGCGACGGCCAGGCCGATCACCTTCCGTGAAACAGGGGGCGCGCCTTCGGTGCTGGAACTGGACATGGGTCTCCCTTGGGGAATGGGGTTTGGGAAGCGAAGTACGGGTCGTCGTCGGCTGTCCGACGGGGACGCCGGTGCACTCGCGCTACACAGTGTGGCACGTCATATCCGCCAAGTTCCAGTCAAGTGACGGACGTGACATGTATTCAGATCATTAACGCAGTACCGCCTGCCTGCCGTCTGGGAGTTTGCTGGAGGCCTCCGAATGCCCTCTGAGTCCGTTAGGCGGGGCTGTTGAGTCCATTAGTTGAACGCATAGCACGACGACAGGCGGCGCCCCTTGTACCCAAGTCGAGTGCCGCCGTCGTCAAGCTGCGGGCGCTGAAGGTGCCGCTAGGAGAATTCCCTGAGTGCTGCAGTCAGAAGGTCTCCCGGCGCGCCGAGGCGCTTGTGCACCCCGTGGGACGCAAATAATTCACCGGCGATGACTACCTCCGTTACATCGCTGGCCGTCGCACTGAAAGCCAATTGCAGGGGCCGGGATCCGGCGGTCCGGGTGGAAGCGGGATCGACCACCATGAGGTCGCAAATCGCGCCAACCCTCAGTGCTGACGAGGCGACTGGTGTTGCCATGGAGCGAGATGCTCCTTCCGTCGCGGCCTGCAGCAGTTCCCCCGGTGAGAACCTTCCGCGTTGCCCACTACCCAGCCGTTCTCCGTGTTCCAAGGTGCGCATTTCAATCCAAGGGTCAATCACGGCATGTTGGTCGGTGCCCAAGGCGATCGTGGCTCCGGCATCGGAAAGTTCACGAGCGGGGCCGATCCCGTCTGCGAGGTCGGCTTCGGTGCTGGGACACATCACGATGGTGGTTGATGCTGCCCCCAGCAAGGAAATATCCTGCTGCGTCAGGTGCGTGGAATGGACTGCGGAAAGCCTGGAAGACAGGAGGCCGTGGCGTTCCAAAAGACCCGCGGGAGTGGTGCCGTAGGCCTCCAAGCACGCTTGGTTCTCGGCAGGTTGTTCGCTCAGGTGGATGTGAAGGGGAATGTCGCCAGGGAGTTGCTTGGCAACAACCTTCAGGGCCTCTTCGGGCACGGCACGGACGGAATGCAGGGCGGCTCCTACGGCCACCTTGTCTGGTGGAAACTCCTCTGCTACGGCGGTCCGGAGTGAGTTTAACCGGGCCAGCCAGGCCTCCACGTCCGAGTCCCCGAACCTTGCCTGCTCCGGGCTGAGCGAGGTGCCAATTCCACCGGTCAAATACAAGGTGTCCAGAAGCGTAAGGCGGATCCCAGCTGACATTGCCGCCCGGGCAAGGGCCAACTCCATGGCATGCGGCTCTGGGTACACCGCTCCACCGGGTTGGTGGTGGACGTAGTGGAACTCGGCCACGCTGCTGAAACCTGTCACTACCATCTCAGCGAACACTGCAGCGGCGAGCTTCTCGTACTTCTCCGGAGTCAGTTCCGACGCGCTCCGGTACATCTGCTCCCGCCACACCCAGAAATCTCCGCGCCCGTCATGCGTTCTGCCGCGGAGGATCCTGTGGAAGGCGTGCGAATGGGCGTTGGCAGCCGCGGGGAAGACGACGCCCATCAGTTTCGTGTCGCCGGGTTGGGCCTGTGCACCACTTTCCATTGCCGAGATGCGTCCATCGATAGTTTTCACGCGCACGCCCGTAGCTACCTCCGGAAGGGCGGTGCCGCCGTCGTGACCGCCTGCGATGATGGCGGTCTCACACCAGAACGTGCTCATAGGAGTCCCTCCAGAACATCGGCCAACGCAACAGCACCCGCGGAGGCGTCCTCGTCGGCTACGTACTCCTCGGGTGAGTGTGAGATGCCGCTGGGGTTACGGACAAAGAGCATCGCTGAGGGGACGTGGCCGGACAGTACACCGGCATCATGCCCTGCGCCGGTTGCCAGCACTGGAGCTCCCGGCAGAAGGTTGGTGATGCGACGACTCAGGCCGGCATCAAAGTGCACCGTGTCGCTGTAGGACTCCTCAGTGAGGGTCGCGGTGCAACCTTCCGCCGCGGCGACGTCCTTGGCTGCGCGGTAAATTGCTTCGATGAGTTGAGCGGTCACGGCGTCGTCGGGATGTCGGGCGTCCAGCCAAAGGTCCACGCGCGAGGCGATGACGTTGGTCCCACCCGGAACGGGCGTCAGGCGCCCCACGGTTGCACGGGCGTCGGGCTGTTTGGCGGCTGTGTTCCGAACGGCCAAGACGATCTGTGCGGCAGCGACCATTGGATCGGCGCGGTCTGCCATGAGTGTGGTGCCGGCATGGTTGCCTTGGCCGTTGATGCTGATCTTCCAGCGGCCGTGGCCCAGGATCGAACTTCCGACGGCGATGGCAGGACCATCCTGCCCTAGTCCCTTGCCCTGTTCGACGTGCAGTTCGACGAAGTCGCCGATGCGCGCCATGGCTTCCGGATCCGGGCCTATATGGCGGGGATCCAGCCCATTGGAACTGGAGACGTCGGCGAAGGAGTCGCCGTTGACGTCGCGCAGATTCAGGGCCTTCCCGACGTCGATCGCACCCGTGAGGAGCCGCGAACCCAGGCAGGCGACGCCAAAGCGCGAGCCTTCCTCCTCCGGAAAGACGGTGACAGCCAGGGACCGCGGCGGTTTGACTCCGCGGGCCTTGAGGATGTCGACGGCGGCCAGCGCGGAAGCGACGCCGAGCGGACCGTCGAAGGCACCCCCGCCGGGCACCGAGTCGAGGTGGCTTCCGGTGACCAGGGCGCCGTCTTGGGGCTTTCCCCACCACGCCCAAATAATCCCGTTCCGGTCCGTTTCCACGTCGAGGCCGCGCTGTGTGGCTTGCTCGATGAACCACTGCCTGAGGTCGAGTTCGGGAGTTGTATAGACGGCCCTGGAGTAGCCTCCGCGCACCGCGTCGCGGCCCACATCCTGGATTGAGGCTAGGAGCTGATTGACGGTTTCCACGTTTTCCTCCGTTTGAAGACTGCCACCAAGTAAAAACCAGATGCCACTACATGGCAAGGGTCTGGAGGAGTATTTACATGGTGGAAACATGCATGGTCCCCAGTGAGGGTCAGCGTGTCTCATAACCGCAACTCCCCGCAATCTTCAGAAATCTCTTGCCATTTGATGAAAATTGATTTTTACTAAGTGGCAAGACATGGTGATGTAGACCACTTGAAAGCAGGTCAGGCAGTGGCAGCTGATTCTTCCACCCGAACAGTCGAGAGGGCGCTGGCCCTCCTCAGTGCAGTCTGTACTGACGGCTCCATCAGCCTCAGCGACGCAGCACGGGTGGTGGACCTGTCCGCCAGCACCGCGCTCCGCCTCCTTCGCACCCTCGAAGGCAGCGGCTTCGTGACGCGAGATCCCGGGGGCAACTTCCGCCCCGGCGCTAGTGTCATTCAGCTGGGAGCGCTGGCCTTGGGACAGGAATCCTTGGTGTCGCTTTGCACGCCGCACATGAAGCGGCTTGTGGCTGAGACAGGCGAGTCCTGCTACTTGAGTATTCCCGGTCCCGGGGAAACCGGAATCTACATCGCCATCGTCGAAGGTACCCGCTCTGTCCGGCACACCAGTTGGGTCGGCAGGAGCATCCCGCTGGAAGGGTCCGCCGCTGGCAAGGTGCTGACAGGCGGACAGAATGGCCGCGGTTACGCCATTGTGCGCAGCGGCGTTGAAGACGACATAACGGCCGTCGCCGCACCCATTGTGATCGGCGGCCGAACAGTGGCAGCCCTCAGCATCGTGGTGCCCAGCTACCGCTTGGACGAGGCGAAGGCCCACACATTTGGCGAGGAACTGGTGAAGGTAGCCGGCAACATCCTCGTGGAACCCGACGGAAACCATGATGTGCCCCAGGAAAGCATGGAAAAGTAATGATCAAATTTGAAAATGTCACCAAGGCCTACCCTGACGGGACGGTGGCAGTCGACGGCCTCAACCTGGAAGCCCCCACCGGAAAGCTGACCATCCTTGTTGGTCCTTCCGGCTGCGGCAAGACTACTTCCCTGAGGATGATCAACCGCCTCATCGAACCCACCAGTGGCACCATCTACCTGGATGATCAGCCCACCTCCGGTATGGACGCAGCGTTGCTCCGCCGCAGGATCGGATACGTCATCCAGCACGCGGGACTCTTCCCGCACAAGACCATCGTGGACAACGTCTCCACCATGCCGCTCCTGCTCGGGGAAAGCCGGCAGAAGGCCCGGACCAAGGCACTCGAACTGATGGAGCGCGTCGGATTGCCCGCGAGCTTCGCCAAACGTTATCCCTGGCAGCTTTCCGGTGGCCAGCAGCAGCGCGTTGGTGTTGCCCGTGCGCTGGCATCTGATCCGGCGTTCATGCTGATGGATGAGCCTTTCAGCGCCGTGGACCCCGTAGTACGCGCGCAGCTTCAGGAGGAGTTCCTTCGCCTTCAGCGCGAAATCGGCAAGACCATCATTATGGTCACCCATGACATTGACGAAGCCCTTAAGCTCGGGGACCAGGTTGCCGTGATGCGCGTGGGCGGCAAGCTTGCGCAGATGGCGTCCCCCTCAGAGCTACTCACTGCGCCCGCCGACGAGTTCGTGGCCGATTTCGTGGGCCGTGACCGCGGCTACCGCTCGCTCGGCTTTACGAAAACAGCTGGCGCGGTGGCTATCGGCGAAGAAGCTGTGGTTCACCTCGGTGCTTCTGCGGATGAGGCTCGTGCCAAGGCGCTGGGTGCTTGGGTGTTGGTGGTCGACGGCGGCCGGAAGCCTCTCGGTTGGGCTCAGACACAGCTTCTCAATGGTGAGGTGAAGCGGGAGAACCTGAATCTCAGCGGGATCCCGGCAGCAGCTTCAGGAACCATGCGGCAACTGCTTGATGCTGCCCTCTCCTCGCCCAGCCGCCGCGGTGTGGTTGTCAACGAGCATGGCGAACTGATTGGGACTGTGTCTGCAACGGACGTGGTCAAGGCCATCGAGGCCGAACCACACCTGGAGACGATCTGATGAACTTCGAGTGGCTGGGCCGTCAATTCGACAACATTGTGTTCCTGCTCGGCTGGCACGTTCTGCTGGCCGTTACCCCGCTGATCCTGGGGCTGCTCATCGCGCTGCCCCTTGGCTGGTGGGCGCACCGCAGCCGACGGATCTACCCGCTTTTGGTGGGTGTTGCAGGGCTGCTCTACACCGTCCCCTCCCTGGCGCTCTTCGTGCTCCTTCCCCTGGTCCTGGGTACCAAAATCCTGGACCCGCTCAACATTGTGGCCGCACTGACCATCTACACAGTGGCCCTATTGGTCCGTGTGGTGGCGGATGCCCTCGATTCCGTTCCCGAGGACACAGTCCAAGCAGCCAAGGCCATGGGTTATCGCGGCTACCAGAGCCTCCTGAAAGTTGAACTTCCCGTGGGTGTCCCGGTGATTTGCGCAGGCTTGCGCGTCGCCGCCGTCTCCAACGTCAGCCTCGTATCCGTCGCCGCCCTGCTGGGTATACCGCAGCTCGGCTCACTCTTCACGCAGGGCTTCCAGCTCCGTTTCTACACCCCGATCATCGCCGGCATTGTGCTTTGCGTGGTCCTGGCCATGATCCTTGACGGGCTGATCATCCTCATCAACCGGTGGCTGACACCGTGGACCCCCAAGGTGGTGGCATCGTGAACTACTTGTTCGACCCCGCACACTGGAGCGGCGCAGACGGCATCCCGACCCTGATCGCTGAGCATCTCCTGTACTCCCTCATTGCCTTGGTAATTGCGGCCATCGTTGCCGTGCCGCTGGGTATCTACATTGGCGTGACAGGCAAGGGCGTGTTCATGATCGCCGGCCTTGCCAACGCCCTCCGGGCACTTCCCAGCGTAGGCTTGTTGATCCTGCTGGTCCTGCTCATTTCGCCAGCCTTCCCCTCCCGCATGGGCTACGTCCTTCCGAGTCTCATCGTGCTGGTACTCCTGGCAGTTCCGCCCATCCTGACCAACACCTATGCCGGCGTTCGCGCGGTGGATGCCGCCGCCGTCGACGCCGCAAAAGGCATGGGCTTCCGTACCATGAAGATCCTCACGGATGTCCAGCTGCCATGCTCACTTCCGCTGGTTTTGTCCGGTGTCCGCAGCGCACTGTTGCAGATCATCTCAACCGCGACCATCGCCGCATACATTTCGCTTGGCGGCTTGGGTCGCCTCCTCATCGACGGCAAGGCCCAGAACGATTACGGACAAATGGTGGCCGGCGCCGTTCTTGTTGCCCTGCTGGCATTGTTCTTCGACCAGCTTCTCGCTTTCATCACCCGCCGCGTTGTCTCACCCGGATTGACCCGGCGCACCATCAAGTCGGCCACTGTGGCTGAACCCGTGAAGACCCCCGTCACGGTCTAAACAACACCAGCGCCGTGGATTCGGCGCACAAGATTCACCTCCACCCACCCCATCTGGCCGCTGCATGCCTTGCAGCACCCATCACAGGAGAGTTGACATGAAGAAGTACCTCACCGGATTCACCCTGGCAGCCGTCGCTGCCATCACCCTGAGCGCCTGTGGCGGCGGGGACCCCATGAGCACGTCCAACACCGCCGCCGGCTCCTCGGGTGACAGCATCATCGTCGGGTCCGCCGACTTCCCTGAAAGCCAACTCCTCGCCAAAATCTATGCTGAGGCTCTGAAGGCCAAGGGCGTGGAGGTCACGGAGAAGCCGAGCATCGGCAGCCGCGAAGTTACCATCCCCGCACTTAAGGATGGCTCCATCGACCTCATGCCGGAATACGGCGGCGCGCTCCTGCAGTACCTCGACTCCGCCACCAAGGCAGTGTCTTCCGAGGACGTTGCCAAGGAACTGACCACCAAAATCCCCGCCGGCCTGACCGTGCTCACCGCGTCAGAAGCAGAGAACAAGGATGTTCTCAGCGTGAAGAAGGAAATTGCCGATCAGTACAGCCTCAAGACCATCGAGGACCTCCAACCTGTCGCCAAGGAACTTGTCTTGGGCGGCCCGCCGGAGTGGAAGACCCGCCTCAACGGAGTTGCCGGCCTGA
Organism: Paenarthrobacter sp.; assembly: GCF_031180005.1. Taxonomy (NCBI): domain Bacteria; kingdom Bacillati; phylum Actinomycetota; class Actinomycetes; order Micrococcales; family Micrococcaceae; genus Paenarthrobacter; species Paenarthrobacter sp. The sequence continues at coordinate 112,558 of NZ_JAPSHI010000014.1, forward strand.
AGTCCGTCTACAACCTCGAGTTCAAGGAATTTTCAGCGCTCGACGCCGGTGGGCCACTCACGCTGAACGCTCTCCTTTCCGGTCAGGTACAGGTAGCCGACCTCTTCAGTACTGATCCCGCGTTGGCTGAGAACAACCTCGTGGCACTTGAGGACAACAAGAACCTCTTCCTTTCGGAGAACATCGTGCCGGTCATCAACGAGAAGAAGTCCACCGACACCGTCAAGGAAACGCTGGACAAGGTCTCTGCTGCGCTCACCACTGAGGACCTGATCAAGATGAACGGACGTGTGGCCAAGTTCGAGGACATCGGAGAAATTGCCAAGGAATGGCTCAAGACCAAGGACCTGGGCTAAATCCCTGCTGGTTCATTTAGCTGGTTGCTTTAGAGGAGTAAAGAATGACTGCCGATTTCACTACAGGAGCCCGCCCGGTCAAGGCTGCCCGGGGTACTGAGCTCACTGCCAAGTCCTGGCAGACGGAAGCGCCGTTGCGCATGTTGATGAATAACTTGGATCCGGAGGTCGCTGAGCGCCCTGATGATTTGGTGGTTTATGGCGGCACCGGCCGCGCAGCGCGGTCTTGGGCTGCGTTTGATGCGATTACCCGGACCTTGGAGACCTTGGAGAAGGACGAGACTCTCCTGGTGCAGTCGGGCAAGCCGGTGGGTGTGTTCCGCACGAATGAGTGGGCACCGCGGGTGTTGTTGGCGAACTCGAACCTGGTGGGGGATTGGGCGACGTGGCCTGAGTTCCGCCGGCTCGAGGCTGAGGGCCTGATGATGTACGGGCAGATGACGGCAGGTTCGTGGATTTATATCGGTACGCAGGGCATTTTGCAGGGCACGTATGAGACGTTCGCCGCGGTGGGGAACAAGCTCGCTGCTGAGGGCCGTCACCCGGCACCTGCTCCGGCTGGTTCCACGGAGGGCCCGTTGGCGGGGACGCTGACTCTGACGGGTGGGTGTGGTGGCATGGGCGGTGCGCAGCCGCTGGCGGTGACCCTGAACGACGGCGCCTGCCTGATCGTGGACGTGGATGAGTCCCGCCTGCGTCGTCGTGTGGGTAAGCGGTACCTGGACGAGGTCGAAACCGATTTGGATGCTGCCCTTGCCAAGGTCCAGAAGGCCAAGGATGAGCGTC
>NZ_JAPSHI010000069.1:0-2322 GCF_031180005.1 Paenarthrobacter sp.
GCTGATTCCCGCGCCGCCAAGGCCCGGTTCCTTTCGGAAGATTCCATCACCGATGAAAAGCTGGACCGGATCCGCGGGCTGCACGGGATAGCCGAAAACCGCGGGCAGTCGCTGGCGCAGATGGCCGTTGCCTGGATTCTGCGCGACCAGCCCAAGGGCTCACCCGTGACGTCCGCGCTGGTGGGCGCCTCGAGCGTCCGGCAACTGGAGGACACGCTTGCCGCCATCAACAACCTGGAGTTCTCCGAGGATGAGCTGAATGCCATTGACGAGTTCGCCGTCGAGTCGGACATCAACCTCTGGAAACAGCCCGCCTAGGTCTCCGCCGCCTATCCACAGAGTGGGACAGGGGAACAAAGTCCGGTCCCACTCTGTTGGGTACAATGAATAGGCGCCGCGTGGCGCCGCCCCCGCCGGCCGCCGCCGTACCTTCGTCGCAGCGCAACCTGGCTGGCCGACGTTTGTCCCCCAAAGGAGTTCCGTGTCTTCACATCCGATTCGTGTTGCAATCGTCGGCGTAGGAAACTGCGCCGCTTCCCTGGTCCAAGGTGTCCACTACTACAAGGACGCTGACCCCGAGGCCACGATACCGGGCCTGATGCACGTCGAGTTTGGCCAGTACCACGTGGGTGACGTTGAGTTCGTTGCAGCGTTTGACGTGGATGGCAAGAAGGTAGGTGTTGACCTTGCCGATGCCATCCTGGCCAGCGAAAACAACACCATCAAGATCGCAGACGTGCCGCCCACCGGTGTCACCGTGCAGCGCGGCCACACCCTCGACGGTTTGGGCAAGTACTACCTTGAGACCATCGAGCAGTCCACCGAAGAGCCTGTGGACGTTGTCCAGGCCCTCAAGGACGCCAAGGTCGACGTCATGGTCTGCTACCTGCCGGTTGGTTCGCAGGAAGCTGCCGAGTTCTACGCCCAGTGCGCCATCGACGCCGGGGTAGCCTTCGTCAACGCCCTGCCCGTGTTCATCGCAGGCACCAAGGAGTGGGCGGACAAGTTCACTGCCGCCGGTGTGCCGATCGTTGGTGACGACATCAAGAGCCAGATCGGTGCCACCATCACCCACCGCGTCATGGCAAAGCTCTTCGAAGACCGCGGTGTCACGCTCGACCGCACGTACCAGCTCAACGTCGGCGGCAACATGGACTTCAAGAACATGCTGGAGCGCGACCGCCTCGAGTCCAAGAAAATCTCCAAGACCCAGGCCGTGACCTCCAACGTTGAGGCCGAACTGGCTGCGAAGGATGTGCACATCGGCCCGTCCGACTACGTCCAGTGGCTCGATGACCGCAAGTGGGCCTTCGTCCGCCTTGAGGGCCGCAACTTCGGTGACGCCCCCGTATCGCTCGAGTACAAGCTGGAAGTTTGGGACTCGCCCAACTCCGCCGGCGTGATCATCGACGCCATCCGCGCCGCCAAGATCGGGCTGGACCGCGGCATTGGCGGCCCCCTGCTCTCCGCATCAAGCTACTTCATGAAGTCCCCGCCGGAGCAGTTCAACGACGACCTCGCCCGCGAAAAGGTCGAAGCCTTCATCCGCGGAGACCTCGAGCGCTGACCCGTTCGTCCGGCTGCCCCCTGGGACCCTCTCTCACTTGACGTCGGTCTCTAGGCGATCCTTCATCACATAACGTTTATTTCCACGCGGCGCTCTCCCACTTCAGTGGGGGAGCGCCGCGCCTTTTAATCCCGGCAGTGGTGGATGGCGTTGCTGGTAGGAGGAATGGCATTCGCAGTGAGAGAGGATCGCCGGAAAGCCCGCATGAAGTGGGAGAGGGTGTGGTCAAAGGTGCCGTAAGACAGCGCAACGGGGGAGGGTCAGGTGAGGCCTACCGGGTTGCCGGCGCTGTCCACGTCCATCCGCAGTGCGGCCGGGACGGCGGGCAGGCCGGGCATGGTCATCACGGCACCGGTCAGCGCCACGATGAATCCTGCTCCGGTCTTGGGCAGGAGATCGCGCACGTGGATGGTGAAACCCTTCGGTGCGCCCAGGCGGGAGGCGTCGTCCGTGAACGAGTACGGGGTTTTGGCCATGCATACCGGCATGCCGCCCCAGCCGTTCCGTTCAATGTCTGCCAGCCGCTTCAGGGCCGGCACGGAAAAGTCGACGCCGTCCGCGCCGTAGATTTCCTGCGCAATGGTCCGGATCTTGTCCTCCACCGGCAGCTCCAGCGGATACAGGTGCCGGAAGCTGTTCGGCCCGGCCACCACTCCGGCCACGAGGGCTGCCAGTTCATCGCCGCCGTCGCCCCCGCCGCCGCGTCCCCAGACATCGGCGACGGCGGCCTGGACTCCCTCGGCAGCGCACCAGGC